>NZ_JXYF01000381.1:0-1686 GCF_000967735.1 Paracoccus sp. S4493 | reverse complement strand
TGAAGGCCGCGCCGGCGCCGCGCATGCCCATCAGGACCGACGCACCGCCCGCGTCGCGGCGCACGACCAGGACGGTTGCGGCATCGCGGATGGCGACGCTCATGCCCGGCCGAACCCGTGCATGCGCCGTGCCCACTGCAACCCGACCATGGCGCCCTTGATCACCGGCAGCATCGCCAGCGACAGCACGATCGCCCCAAGGCCAAAGGACAGGATCATCGTCATGGCACTAGGGCGCCACGCGATGAAGGATGCCAGCAACAATGGCGCGCCAAGATGCGACACGATCAGGATGGTCAGGTAGGCCGGGCCGTCGTCGGCCCGCTGGTGGTGCAGATCCTCGTGGCAATGGGGACAGGCATCCGCCACCTTGAGGTAGCTGGAGAACATCCGACCCTCTCCGCAGGCCGGGCAGCGGCCCCGCGCGCCACGCAGCATGGCCTGGCCCGTCGGGCGTTCGGGGGTGAGCGATGGGGTGATCTTGGCAGCATCTGTCATGACGGGATCCTCCGCGGGCTTGGACCAAATCTAGGCGGCGTGGCGGCACATTGAAAGTCCCTCCTATGCCGCACGTTCCGCGCGTGAACAGACGACCTGGTTGCGCCCCGCAGCCTTTGCGGCCAGCAGCGCCCGGTCCGCACGCTCAAGCGCCACTCGCGCCAGCTGATCCGGCCAGATGTCATCCGCGGGCGCGACCATGGCCACCCCGACCGACGCCGTCACCCGGATCGCGCCGCCGCCGGACAGGCCAGGCAGGCGTACGGGCCGCGCCTGCACGGCCAGCCGCAACGCCTCGGCAATGCGGGCCGCGCGTACCGGGGGGCAGTTGCCCTGCACAGCCAGGAACTCCTCTCCGCCCATGCGGGCCGTCATGCCGTCCACGCCGATGGTATCGCGCAGACGCTGCGCGACCTCGGCCAGGACGGCATCGCCGGCGGTGTGACCATGGCAGTCATTCACCGCCTTGAAATGGTCCAGGTCGATGGCAAAGACCGCGAATCCGTGATGCGCCAGCATCGCGTCGCGCGCGATGTCGGCCAGCTTGGGAAGGGCATAGCGGCGGTTGTACAATCCGGTCAGCGGATCGGTCATCGCCCACAACATATGGCGCTGAACTTCGGCCCGACGCTGGTCGCTTTTGGATTTGCGCGACAGCAGCATCTGCAGCGACACTGCCGCGGCCTCGGCCGTCGCAGCGGTGCACAGCGCATCCGGCATCACGTCACCCGCCCCAAGATCCAGCGCGATGGCCGACAGTTCGGCCCGGTCAGGCCCGATGGCGATGACGAAGCCCGCATCCCGAGACCCCTGACGAGACCGCAGTTCGGACAGCAGGCGTAGCCCGTCGCCACGCTCGCGGATATCGGCCGAGATCAGGTACAGGTCCGCTGTCCGCCCCGCGGATGCGGCGCCCAGCGCCTCGTCAGGATCGCGGATCTCGAACCTGCAGGGCATACGTTCGGACAGCATCTGCCGCCAGCGCCGCGCACGGGTCTGGCTGTCCGCGATGAGCACGATCAGCGGACGATCGGCATGGACAAAACCGGCCGGTGCCTCGGCCATGCCCATCCGGCTGGCCTGCGGGGCATCCGACTGGCGCAGGATGTTGCGGATCCGCGCCATCAGCATCTGGTCGTCAACGTCGGGTTCAAGCGTCGCGGTTGCCCCCGCCTGCAGCGCGGCCAG
>NZ_JXYF01000380.1:0-359 GCF_000967735.1 Paracoccus sp. S4493 | reverse complement strand
AGGCCAAGCGCTTGGCGGCGGCGCAGGTCCTGTTCCAGCCCGGTCTGAACGAGGATCTGGCCGCGACCGCAATCTGGGGCAGCCAGCAGGCCGAACTGCGCGGCGAGGGGCGTCACGACGGCGTCTTTGCGCTGTGGTACGGCAAGGGTCCGGGGGTGGACCGGTCGGGCGACGTCATGCGCCACGGCAACATGGCCGGATCGTCGCGCCATGGCGGCGTCGTGATGGCGATGGGCGACGATCACACGGGCGAAAGCTCGACCGTGCTGCATCAGTCTGACTGGGCGATGATCGACGCCTATATCCCCGTGCTGTCGCCTGCTGGGGTGCAGGAGATCCTGGATTACGGCCTGTATGGG
>NZ_JXYF01000379.1:0-355 GCF_000967735.1 Paracoccus sp. S4493 | reverse complement strand
ATGGTCAACGACGTGTCGGGCTTTGATTTTGACGCGGGACTGGCGCCCATGGTGGCCGGTGCCGGGGTACCTGTCTGCCTGATGCATGCGCAGGGGCTGCCCGCCACGATGCAGGACGACCCGCGTTACGACGACGTGCTGCTGGACGTCTATGATGCCTTGGCCGCACGCATCGACCGGGCGGTCCGGGCGGGCATTCCCGCTGATCGCATCGTGATCGATCCGGGCATCGGCTTCGGCAAGACGGAGGCGCATAATCTGGCGATCCTGCGGCGGATTTCGCTGTATCATGGGCTGGGCTGCCCGATCCTGCTGGGCGTGTCGCGCAAGCGTTTCATCGGCCGGATCGGCGGGG
>NZ_JXYF01000378.1:0-729 GCF_000967735.1 Paracoccus sp. S4493 | reverse complement strand
CGGCGTCAAAATCAAAGCCCGACACGTCGTTGACCATACCCGCCCCGGCGGCAAGCGCCGCCTGCGCGACCGCGGCCTTGCGCGTATCGACCGATATCGGCAACAGGCCGCGGGCAGCCTCGATCGCGGGCAGGATGCGGGCGATCTCGTCCGGGACGGCGATCTCCTCGGCTCCGGGACGGGTGGATTCGCCGCCGATGTCCAGCAGGTCCGCCCCATCCGCCGCCAAGGCACGCGCTTGGGTTGCAGGATCGTACCGGCCGCCGTCCGAGAAGCTGTCGGGGGTCGCATTGACGATGCCCATCAATCGCGGTCGGTCCAGCGTCAGGCCCAGGACGGACGGCCGCGGGGCCGTCAGGGCCACCATCACGCGATCGGGTGCGCTGTCGACGATGCGCGGGGCCGCGCCGCGCTGCAGGCATTCCAGATGCGTGAACCCCGTCCACCCCCCGGCGAGGGGCCAGCGGCCGCCCTGATCCTGCGGGATGGGGCGATAGTAGAGGCCGTCCTGCATCATCGGATGTCAGGCGGTGCGCAGATGCGCGACGCTGACCGCCAACCCGTCCGGTACGACCGGCAGCGGCCTGTCGGCAGGGCCGGCGAAATCGATGTGATGGGCCCCAAGACGCCCCGCCAGCCACAGCGCAAGGCTGTCGGGACCGTCGCCTGCAACCGGGGCATCGGCGGCAAGACGCGTGGGCGCCCAGATCACCGGCTGGCGCAGCTGGA
>NZ_JXYF01000377.1:0-397 GCF_000967735.1 Paracoccus sp. S4493 | reverse complement strand
TCGCCGCGCTGGAGAACGCGTTTGGGGTGGTCACCTCGCCCGTCTGGTGCACCAAGATCGCCTCGCGGCTGGTGCGGACGTTTACAGACCGGCACGGGCTGAAATACCTGCTGCAGGAGCTGGTGGGCGTCGATGTCAGCAAGCAGCAGCAGACCAGCGACTGGGGCGCGGCCGACCTGTCGGACGCGCAGCTGGAATATGCCGCGTCGGACGTATTGCACCTGCACAAGCTGAAGGATGCCCTGGAGGAGCGGCTGAAGCGCGAGAACAGGCTGGGCCTGGCGCAGGCCTGCTTTGACTTTCTGCCCGCGCGTGCCCATCTGGACCTGCTGGGCTGGGGCGAAGAGGGCGACATCTTTCGCCACTGAGCGGGCAACGGGTATTTGGACAAAGAAGA
>NZ_JXYF01000376.1:0-301 GCF_000967735.1 Paracoccus sp. S4493 | reverse complement strand
CCCCGCCCATCTCGTCCCTGACGGGCGGGACCGCTGACGCAAGGCGCACCTGGTTGTCCAGTCGCGCGGCGGGAACGACCTTGGGAGTGAAGGCGCGGGACCGCAGCAGGCCCGCGCGAGACGTCAAGGATCGAGCAAGGGCCTGTGGTCAACCGGGTGCGGCTTGCGGCAGCTGCGACATAGACCAACGGCGATCCTTCCAGTTAGCGAGATCCCCGCGCGGGGCGCGGCGATCGAGACGCAGGGGGGATTTGGACAAGCCAAACGCCCCCTGCCCTTGCTGGGCCAGGCGCTGCGCGCC
>NZ_JXYF01000375.1:0-539 GCF_000967735.1 Paracoccus sp. S4493 | reverse complement strand
GGTCTTGGCATATTCCATGTAGCGGCCCCGACCGTCGTCGATCCGCTTGGCCCGGCCGATGCTGGCCGGGGCGACGGGGTCCAGCGCGCCCGCGACAAGCGCCTCGATCTCGGCCTCGGCCTCGTCGGACAGCTTGAAGCCGTCGGGACCGAAGAACTTGATGCCGTTGTCCTCGGCCGGGTTGTGACTGGCCGAGATCATGATCCCCAGATCGGCCCGCATCGACCGCGTCAGGAACCCGACAGCCGGCGTCGGCACCGGGCCCAGCAGCAGCACGTTCATGCCCGTGCTAGTCAACCCCGCTGTCAGCGCGTTTTCCAACATGTACCCCGACAGGCGCGTGTCCTTGCCGATCACCACGCGGTGCCGGTTGCGCCCGTCGCGGCGAAAGTAACGGCCGGCGGCGGCGCCAAGGCGCAGCGCCATCTCGGCGGTCATCGGATAGGTGTTGGCGCGCCCGCGGACCCCGTCGGTGCCGAAAAGCTTCCTGCTCATGTCCCTGCCTTCCCGTTCTTGTTGAGGGCCGCGATCAGGCGCAG
>NZ_JXYF01000374.1:0-1927 GCF_000967735.1 Paracoccus sp. S4493 | reverse complement strand
AGACGACCGGCTGGCCCAGCGCCGCCTCCAGCGCGGGAACGATCTGGCGCAGGCTCATGCCCTCGACGCGCTGTCCCTTGGGGCGATCGAAATGCGCCAGCAGCACGGGGATGCCGCCCTTGGCCTGGATGTCCTTGACCGTCGGTACGATCTTGTCGATGCGGGTGGTGTCGGTGACCTGGCCGTCCTCGACGGGGACGTTCACGTCGACCCGGGTCAGCACGACCTTTCCGTCAAGATCCATGTCGTCGATGGTGTTGAACTTTGCCATGTCGCATCCTTCAGGGTCCAAGAGTTGGCGAACTTGTCCCGCATGGCAGGCGCGGCGTCAACCGCGCCCGGTGGATGCGCGCGCCCCTGCCGGTCGGACCCCATAACGGTTTCGCGCGTTGCGCAGGGCAGCGACAGACCCTAGATCAGGGGTCGCACCTGACAAAGGAGGGCCTCATGGCCGAGATCAAGGACCCGGAAAACACCATCGTCATCCAGCTCAAGGACGGCCCCGTCGTCATCGAGCTGCTGTCCGACGTGGCCCCCAAGCATGCCGAGCGCATGAAGGAACTGGCCCGCGCCGGCGCTTATGACAACGTGGCCTTCCACCGCGTCATCGAGGGCTTCATGGCCCAGACGGGCGACGTGGCCCATGCGAACATGGAAAAGGACTACAACCCCGGCCGCGCCGGCACGGGTGGATCGGACAAGCCGGACCTGCCGGCCGAGTTCTCCAAGCTGCCCCATGACCGTGGCACCATCGGCGCCGCGCGGTCGCAGAACCCGAACAGCGCGAACAGCCAGTTCTTCATCAACTTCAAGGACAACCATTTCCTGAACGGCCAGTACACCGTCTATGGCCGCGTCATCGAGGGGATGGAGCATGTCGACAAGATCGCCCGCGGCGAGCCGCCGGTGAACCCGGACCGCATGATCAGCGTCAAGGTGGCCGCCGATGCGTAAGGCCGCGCTGATTCCGGCCCTGCTGATGCTGGGCACCGCCGCGACCGCGCAGGGGACCAACCCGCAGGTCGAGGATACCGACGGCCCGAACATGGTCATCGAGGTTGCCGACGCCGAAGGCACGTCCAAGGGCACGATCGTGCTGGACCTCCGCGAGGATCTGGCGCCCAACCACGTCGCCCGCCTGGTCGAGCTGACGAATTCGGGTGCCTATGACGGCGTGGTGTTCCACCGCGTCATCGACGGCTTCATGGCGCAGACCGGCGACGTCGAGAACGGCCGTCAGGACGGCGACACGGCGATGGCCGGGATGGGCGGTTCCGACCTGCCAGACCTGGAGGCCGAGTTCACCGAACAGACCTTCGACCGCGGAACGGTTGGCATGGCCCGTGCCATGGACCCCAACAGTGCCAACAGCCAGTTCTTCATCGACCTGGCCCCGGCGCCGTTCCTGGACGGTGAATATACCGTCGTGGGTCAGCTGATCGAAGGCTGGGACGTGCTGGACTCCATCAAAAAGGGCGACGCCGCCACCAATGGATCGGTGTCTGAGCCCGACTACATGATGACCGTGACCATCGCGGACGGTGACACGGCCGCCCCCGCGGAGGAGGCACCTGCTGCCGACGCCCCGGCAGAGGAAGCCCCGGCGGAAGACGCCGAGGGCTGATCCCCATGCGATCCGATCAGGGGGCCACGGTCCCCTGATCCCCCTCCCGGCGGGGATATCCCTTCTTTTATCGACGATCCGGCGCCATGCGCGGACGCGCCGCATGGTCCTCTGCTGCACTGCCGCATAATGGCCTTGCGGGACTGCGGTCGCCGCCCCTAGGATGCCGGGGTCATGACCAGCGCACCCCCACCCGCCACCGCATTGCAGATCACGCCCTCGGCCCCGATCAGCCGCGAGCTGCATGGGTGGCGTGCGAAATGCCTGCAGCGGCTGGTCCGGATGCAGCTTCCCGTCCCGCGC
>NZ_JXYF01000373.1:0-1211 GCF_000967735.1 Paracoccus sp. S4493 | reverse complement strand
CCCGCCGACGAACAGGCCCGCGCCAGCCGCGACCTGTTGGCGACGATGTTTCCGCCGCAGCAGGGCGACAGCGTCGCGCCGGGTCGCATCCTGGGGCGGGGCGGGCGTCCCGCCCCGGACGAGATGATCGCCAACGCCCTGACCGACGCCGCCGCCGAAAGCTGGCGCCGACCGCTCGAGGCGCGGGGCATGGCCGCCAGCGACGCGTGGCTGGAAACCATCGCCGACGATCCGGGCGAATTCCTGGCCCTGCGGTTGCAGGCCGAACACGACCGGCGCGCCGGGCTGGGCCTGATCCGGCCCGAGGCGGGTGACCCGTGGTGATCCGGCTGATCCTCTTGCTGCTGATGCTGGCCACGCCGCTGCGCGCCGAAACCCCCGCACCCTTGGCCCCCGGAGAGGCGCGGCTGCTGATCCTGCACGATCACGGCAACCCCGTTGTGGCCGAGATGGTGCGCCTGACCCTGCGCGGCGAATACGACCTGACCGTGTCGCTGGAAAGCCTGACCTTTCCGTCGTCCGACGCCTATGACTGGATGCAGATCGACCGCGACCGCTGGTTCCAGGAACGCATCGGCGGGCGGATGATCCAGATCTTCGAACGCGACATCGCGCTGTTTCCGCGCCGGGCAGGGGACCTGACCATCGGTCCGCTGACCCATAACCTGACCAACATCACCCGCAGCGGCGTCCGCGAGGAGGTCAGCGTCACGTCGGGCACCACGCGCCTGACGGTCAAGCCCTTTCCCCATTCGGGCCGCCCCCTGACGGCACGCAGGCTGGTGCTGACGGACGAGCTGTCCGCACCGCCCGGCCGCCTGGCCAAGGACGACATCCTGACCCGCCGCGTCACCATCGAGGCCCTGGGCGCGATGGCCCATCACCTGCCGCCGCGCCCCGACATCGTCCAGCCCTGGCTGATCAGCTTTACCCTGCCGGAAACCCGCGAGACGATCCCCACCCCGGACGGCCCGGTCGCCCGCGTGGTCTGGGAATGGCAGATGCGCCCCCGCACGGGCGAGCCAGGCGTCCTGCCCGCGATCCCCTTTCCCTGGCTGGACACCGACAGCCGCCGGATCGAGGTGGCGGCGATGAAGCCCATTCCCTTCGGCTTCGCGGGTTTCAGCACCGCATCGGGAACGGGCGTCGCCCTGCATTGGGAGATGGCGGGGCTGGCGCTGTCGGGCGGGGTGGTCGCGCTGGCCGTGGTG
>NZ_JXYF01000372.1:0-209 GCF_000967735.1 Paracoccus sp. S4493 | reverse complement strand
CGGCGCAGGCCATGGGCGCGCGGCTTGGCATCGACCGGGCGCAGGGCGGGCTGACCCCCGACGACAAGCTGACGGCGATCCGCGCGATGGGACCGGGCAGCGTCTTCGTGGGCGACGGCATCAACGATGCGCCGGCGCTGGCCGCCGCCGACACGGGCATCGCCATCGGCACCGGGACCGATATCGCCATCGAGGCCGCCGATGCGGTG
>NZ_JXYF01000371.1:0-260 GCF_000967735.1 Paracoccus sp. S4493 | reverse complement strand
CGGCCTGCGCCAGGGTGGTGGCGCGCTGTTCGACCAGCGACAGGACAGAGGTGATGGTGCTGGACTGGCCCGCGCGCGTGGCCTCGGTGCTGCCGTCCAGTTCGGGCAGCACGACCGCATCGGCCAGGTCCTGCGCGGCGCGTCCGACCAGCGGCGCCGGGTTCAGCTGGCGCAGCTGCGTGATCAGACCGGCCAGCTGGACGGCGTCTTCGGAAAAGCGGACCGTGCGATCCTCCAGCGGTCCCGGCTCGACCGAGGTG
>NZ_JXYF01000370.1:0-1489 GCF_000967735.1 Paracoccus sp. S4493 | reverse complement strand
TCCCGGCTCGACCGAGGTGCCGCGCATCCGGGACAGAATGGTGTTCCCCTGCGCGAATGTCTCCTCGATGGGGGCTTCGGCGGCCAGCAGCTGGTCCTCCAGCGCCTGCAGTTCGGCGCCCTTCTGGGTCAGTACCCGAAAGACCGCGCCGCGACCGGAGAAGCCGGACAGGGTGCCGCCCGCCTCCTGCTCGGACAGGTCCGCAAAGCTTTGCCGCACCCGGGCCACGTCGCGCGACAGCGCCTGCCCCGCCACCGCATTCGCATGCGCGCGTTCCAGCGAGGTCTGATAGGTCTGCACGGTGGCCGCCATGTGCGTCTCGACCGCGGCCGTCCCTGCCAGCGCGGCGGCGTTCAGCCAGGACGACATCGCGACGATCGCCACCGATCCAAGCGCCATCGTCAGCAGCAGGCCAACCCGCGATGCGGCCGAGCGGACCGCCGGCAACAGCCGCAGCATGTAGGACCAGAAGACGAAGATGCCCACCGACACCGCGATGGAATAGGCCAGCGCCGCAAAGGTCGTCCACAGGCCGGGATCGTCCAGCAGCGTCCGCACCCCAAGATAGGTATAGATGCCCGATGCGGCCGAAAGCACCCCAAGCGCGGTCGAGGTGAAACTGTCCAGCCAGTCCAGGTGCCGCTCAAGCTCTCGGGCATAGCGGTCGCCGACGCGGTCGTGGCTGCGGTCTGGGACGGGGGCGGCGTTGGGGTCGTGGGCCATGCGGTCTCCGGGTGGCGCTGAGGGACTGGCCCCAGATAACCGCAGATTGCTCGCATTCTCAGCCCCTTGCGGCCGATTGCCGGTCACGCTTTCGGCATGACCACGATGGGCATGGCGGCATCGGGGATGCGGGCGAACCCCTCGTCGGGCAGAACCTGGTCGCAGCCGGGGCGTGCGGACTTGAGCCGGGCGCGGTCCAGGACCCGGATCTCTCCGCGCCCCATCTCGACGATGCCTTCGGCGCGCAGTTGCGACAGCGTCTTGTTGACGGTCTGGCGCGAGCATCCGGCGATCGCCGCCAGATCGGTCTGGCTCAGCTGGATCTGCGGAGATTCGGCGCTGGTCATGGTCAACAGGTTGATGCGGATGCGATCTTCGGCGGCATAGAACATCGCAACCGAGTGCTGGCGGTTGTCCCGCGTCAGGCGGTCGTGAAAGATCTTGGCAAAGTTGCGCATCAGCAGGTCGGCCGGAACGTGCCGCAGGATCATTGCCGCATCCAGCAGCATCACCGTCGTGTCCGGCAGCGTGGTGCAGCTTGCCGCGCAGGTCCGGCCGGAAAACTGCTCGACCTCTCCCAGCACCTCGCCGGGAACGGCAAGATGGGCCATCACGCGATTTCCGTTGATATCCAGATAGTTGACCTCGATCCGGCCCTTGATGATCAGATAGATCCAGTCGGCAGGCTCGCCTTGGCGCAGAATGTCCCTGGGGCGACGGATATGAACGAGGGCAGCCTCCGCCACCAGGGCCGCCAGCTGCGGCT
>NZ_JXYF01000369.1:0-861 GCF_000967735.1 Paracoccus sp. S4493 | reverse complement strand
CCCGCCATTCAGGCCCACCCCGGCACCGACCTGCAGCGTCTGCGCCAAGGTGGCCGCATCGATCCGACCGCCCTCGCCCGGCATGGTCACCAGCTTTGCCCCATGAGAGAAGAATTCGGGCGCGGCACATTCGCTGGTCTCGATATGCGCGCCGTCGTGGCAGTAGATGCGCCCGAAGGACGGCGACAGCTGCGCACAGACCAGCGCATTCGCGGCCGTCCCGGTGGCGACAAAGCGGACGACGGCCTCGGGTGCCTCCAGCAGATCGCGGATCGCGGCCTCGGCCCGCGCGGTGACCGGGTCGGCGCCATAGCCCATGACCGCGCCGGAATTGGCGTCGGCCATCGCGGTCAGGACGGCAGGATGCGCAGCATACGAATTGTCCGAGGCGAAATTCATGACAGATCCTCGATGATGTGGTCCTCCCAATCGTCCTCGGTGACCGACAGCTCGCTGACGGTCCAGCCGCGGACGCTGACGCCTGCTTCGTGCACCGTCTCGGTCGAGCCCGAGATCAGGTGGTGCCAGTCATACAGCGGCCGCCCCTCATGGCGCAGGCGATAGGCGCATGTGACGGGCAGCCACCAAGCGACCTCCTTGATCTTGGCGGGGGTCAGCACCACGCAGTCCGGGACATAGTCGTGGCGGTTCGGGTAGCTGCTGCACCGGCAGGCGTCCCCGTCCAGCAGCTTGCAGGCGACGCGCGTGAAGGCCAGCTCGTTCGTGTCCTCGAACTCGATCTTGTTCAGGCAGCACTTGCCGCAGCCGTCGCACAGCGCCTCCCACTCGTCGGGGGCCAGGCGGGGCAGCGGCAGTTCCCAGAAACGCTCACGCATCAGCGGCCCGACAGCAGGGCGCGGG
>NZ_JXYF01000368.1:0-243 GCF_000967735.1 Paracoccus sp. S4493 | reverse complement strand
TACGTGGTGAACTGGGTCGACTGGTGGCAGGTGCTGCTGGGCCTGTCCTTCGTGCTGGTCACGCTGTTCGCGCCCAAGGGCATCGCCGGGGTGTTCGACCTGTTCGGCCGCAAGGGAGACCGGGCATGAGCGCGCTTCTGGAGGTCAGCGGGATCAGCAAGTCCTTCGACGGGTTCAAGGCGATCAACAACCTGTCCTTTTCCATCAACGCGGCCGAGTTGCGCGCGGTGATCGGGCCGAACG
>NZ_JXYF01000367.1:0-1024 GCF_000967735.1 Paracoccus sp. S4493 | reverse complement strand
GATGGGCATCATCTCGGCCGGGTTGATGATCCCGGCCTGGGGATAGTACAGCGCCCCGGCGATGGCGGTGATCATCGCGGCCAAGGTGAAGACGACCAGCTTGAACCCCTCGACCGGGTATCCCAGGAACCGCACGCGCGTCTCGTCGTCGCGGATGGCGCGGGTGACGCTGCCGAACTTGCCGCTGACCAGCCAGGCGGCCAGGGCATAGAACAGCGCCAGCGCCGCGGCCGAGGCCCACAGGAACCACACCGACAGGGTTGCCTGGCCCACATGGTCCAGCCCCGGCAGGTTCTGCAGGCCCGACAACCCGTTGTTGCCCCGGAACCCGCTGTCGTTCTGAAACAGCCACAGCGCCAGGGCCAGGGTCATCGCCTGGGTCAGGATCGACAGATAGACGCCGTTGACGCGGCTGCGGAAGGCCAGCCAGCCGAAGACCAGCGCCAGAAGCCCCGGCACCGCTACGACCAGCAGCAGCTGCAGCCACAGCGAATGCGCGAAGGACCAGACCAGCGGCAGGTCGGACGACCCGACCACGCCGAAGATCTGGTTGGTGACCGCGTCGCGGACCTCCTGCGGGGTGGGGGGGATGGGCGATTGCGCCAGCTGCGGCGCGACGATGGCTTCGGTGCGCGCATACATCAGCCATTGCCCGATCATGTAGCCGCCAAGCGCGAAGAACGCCATCTGGCCCAGGGACAGGATGCCCAGGTATCCCCAGACCAGGTCCATCGCGACCGCCGCCAGCGCCAGGCACAGCGTCATGCCCAGGATCTTGACCGTCGATGTCGGCAGCGCGCCGGTGCCATAGGCCTGGCTGGTCAGCGTGACGGCCAGTGTCAGCACCGCCAGCACGGCCAGCATCGCCAGGACCGACGGATTCCTCAGGATGAAGGGGGTTCGGGTCATTTATTACGCCTCGGCCGCGCGACCGCGCTGCGGGATGATCCCGCGCGGCCGGAACTGGATGAAGATGATGATGAACAGGATCATGAAGGTCTGGGCGGCCAGCGTATTGGCGGGG
>NZ_JXYF01000366.1:0-1653 GCF_000967735.1 Paracoccus sp. S4493 | reverse complement strand
CCACTTGGGGAATGTATGTTGTAATTCCCTATTTTGATACATCCTTATAAAGGCTGCTTACTTACGTAATTAAACTTTAAGTTGATTTATTGTAGTTTTGTAAACTTTTGGTTGTTAATTGCGCAGTTATCGCTCTCTGGAATGTCTTACGGCACAATCCCCTGTTGCCCGGTATCTTGCCCTCCAGGCGGTTGGCATGAGGACCAACCCGCACAAGTGTGGGACCCCAAGCACCACCCCCTCCGATAAGTACTAGCGCTCGTGGTGCACCTTATGTGCGGCACCCTGCACCAAGGCTGCATACCAGCAAGGTCGAGTAGCCTTAGGCGTGCGAACCGTCGGCCAAGTGCGGGCACTGGCCCGTTCGATGAGGTGAGCCGGCGTTGAAAGGTTGCTTGAGCATGTAGCGCATTAAGACAGGTGGCGAGGCATATGCCTCTGCAGTAAGAGCGTTCCCATCGTCGATGAAGCAGCCTTACGCTTGAACTGGTCCACGGACAGCTTAAGCCTGATGCATGGGAACTGCAGAACTATCATGATCCATAAAAATGCGCATTATCCTGCCTTGGATGGCGCACGCGGAATTGCCGCCATTTCAGTATTTCTTTACCATATCAGCGACTATTTCGGCGGCTTGCAGTTTCTTCAAGGATCTTTCCTGGCCGTCGATCTTTTTTTCCTGATGAGTGGATTTGTTATTGCGCTGTCCTATGAAAGATCGCTTATCAGTGGCACTCGATCTTTCAGGTCCTTCGTCTGGGCAAGGGCATTGCGACTGTATCCGCTGTACCTGATGGCATGCGGAATAGGATTCACGTATTTCTTCGTAAAATACCTCACAGGTTCAGATGACGCCCCCAGCATGCTGCAACTGTCGGAGGCCATCCCTGCCACCATTCTTCTTGCCCCTTGGGCTCCTGCGGCAGAATGGGGGTTCACGCCCTATCCCTTCGCGCCCTCTGCGTGGAGCTTGAGCTTCGAATTCTGGTACAACATTCTTTATGCCCTTTTGGCGATCCGACTGGGAACAAAGGTTCTTCTGGGGGTTTCCGCTATTTCCCTCGCCATCCTGATTCACCAATCCCTCCAGTGGGGTAGCATCGACATGGGATGGAGCATTGCCACAATGCTGGGCGGTTCGGCACGTTTCTGGTTTTCCTTCAGCGTCGGCATCCTGATCTTTCGGCATCAGGTAAAAAACATGAGCAGCAACAAGGCTTTTCTCTCTTTGTCCATGCTCTGCTTTGCGTTTGTTGCCATTCCAAGAGATGCGCTTTGGTTGGGGATACTCTGGATTGCTGCAGTTTTTCCAATGGCACTTGTCTTTGGTGGCGCCTATCAAATCAAGGGACTGTCATCCAAGCTATGCAACCATCTTGGACGTCTGTCTTATGCAATATATATTCTCCATGCCCCGATCGTTCTTTTTCAAACCGGGGTATTCAAGGTATTTATGGGAGACCGATGGGCTGATCATAAATCTCTCATCGGAATTTCGATAATCGCAAGTGTTCTGTTGCTGTCCTGGATATGCACTTATTACATTGATGAGCCTCTCAGGAAATATCTCAAGAAGCGGCCGGTCAAGCGCTCTGACAGTACGATTCCTCCTGTGCTGCCGGTTTGATGCTTAATAAGCCCACATTCCCCAAG
>NZ_JXYF01000365.1:0-405 GCF_000967735.1 Paracoccus sp. S4493 | reverse complement strand
GCGGTGCGGGCGTTGTCGCCCGTCAGCATCGTCGCGCCCAGGCCCATCGCCGACAGCTGGCGAATGGCGGCGGCCGCATCGGAACGCGGTTCGTCGCGCATCGCGATCAGCCCCAAGGGCTGTCCCGTCCGAAACACCGCGACGACGGTCCGGCCCTGTTCCTCAAGCGCGGTGACGCGTGACAGAGCCGCGGGGTCGACGCCGCCCGCCTCCGCGGCGTGAGAGGGCGATGTGACCCAGGCGGGCGCGCCGCCGACGGTGGCCACCGCCCCACGCCCGGGCAAGGCACGGGCATCCCGCGACGCGGGCACCGGAGCGCCCGCAGCCTGTGCCCGGGCAACGATCGCCTGCGCTAGGGGGTGACCCGATCCGGCCTCGACGCCCGCGGCGATGGACAGCAGGTCG
>NZ_JXYF01000364.1:0-270 GCF_000967735.1 Paracoccus sp. S4493 | reverse complement strand
CAGCGCCGCGCGGGCGGCGGTGGCCATGCCGGGGGTGAAGGTCACGTCGCGTTCCAGCCCCACCAGGCCCGCGGCATGGATCATGCGGACGACGACGGGTTCCTCGTCCGCGTCGAAACGCGCCAGATCGGCCTCGGCCCGGATGGTGGCGAAGGACTGGCGATAGATCGCGGCGCCGTCCCTTTCGTAGTCATGGGGCATCACAGAACCTTCGGCAGTTGATCGGGGTGCAGGCCGCGCAGGGCGGCGGGGTCATGGGCGCGGCCATGG
>NZ_JXYF01000363.1:0-2029 GCF_000967735.1 Paracoccus sp. S4493 | reverse complement strand
AGGATGCCATCGATGGCGTCACATTTCTCGGCCTTGGCCCGCTTGCCCAAGAGCGTGAAGATCGCCTCAAGGCCTTCGATCTGGGCGGCGGTCTCCTCCCGATGTTGTGTCAGCGCCTCAACCAGCTCCGGGTGGTTGGCCGCCTTGATCATCTTGGGCAAAGATTTGTAGATCTTCTTCTCGGCATAATACATATCCGCCAGCGCATGTTCGAAGAGATCAGCCAAACCCTTCAACTCGCTGGCCTGCTTGGATGCCTTGGCGGAGGCCGCTTTGGCAGCGATGGTCTGGGAGCGCTTCGCACGTGTTTCAGCGCTGGCTTTTTCGGCTTTCCCACGTGCAGCTTTGCTCGATTTCGACGCTTTTTCCTTTGCCCTGGTCGACGTCTCGTCAGCAGCCTTTTTCTCTTTTGCCATGATCAGGTTCTCTCTCGAGTGTTGGTTGGATAATTGTGGAATTGCCTGCTGAAACGCCGGTGTTTAGGCGGCTGTTCCCACGGCAGCGCGGCATTTGTTATCGGGCAGCCAATCGCGAATGTTCCGCTGTTGGTTTTCGGGTTTCCCGGCCCTGAGGCCAAAAGGCGTGAACGGCGCACGCGGCTGCCAGACCGAGGACAGCGCCGGCTGCAACATCAATGGGATAATGCTTACCGCGGGGTACCTGAATCCCGGCAATCATCGCAGCAACTGCCATGGCCGGAACGGCTGTCTGCGGCAGATCGCGCGCCATGACGGTGGCCACAGCCACGGCTCCGGCAGTGTGACCGGACGGAAACGAAGTGTCGTGTCCACCTTCGCTTTCACCCGCCTCGCATTCATAGGTCTGCTCTTCGATCATGACTTTCGGGCGGGTCCGCTTGAAATTGTTCTTGATGATCCGTTTGACAGAGTTTGCAAGAACATGAGCGGTCATCATCTTGAGGCCGACCTGCGTCATCTGTGGTCGATGGGTAATCGCCCCTGCCCCGATCATTGCGGCACAGACGATCGACAGCGGGATCTGATCAGCAATTTCGCTGGCAGTCCCGAGTGTTTTGACCACTGGATGATGGCGGTGGCGCGCAGCAGAGCGTGCAACTTCCTTGTCCGCTTCTTCGACGACGCTGGCGGCGTCGGGAGAGACTTTTTTTTCGTGACTGTTCGTTTCCATTGGATCGCTTTCTTGCTGATCTTGCGCTGCCCATTCGGCAGGCACAATGAAGCAAGCAAAGCTCTTCCTGGTTCCGGCAATAAAAGATGTAGCGTGAGAAACAGAGGCTATTATCGTTGGCAGGTTCTTGCTTGATAAAGATTCATCAACTGTTGTTCTGACGCATGATCCAACCGGGCTGCGATGGCGGAAGTCTGCGCCCGCCCGGATCATGCTTTTCCATCGCGCGGCGTTTGCCTTAAATCAGAACTCTCACTTCCAATTCCACATAATCGCCTTGTCCGGCGGTGGCACCACCTTCGTTGGGCTCTTCCAGAAGCCGCGGCGGTGTGGATCGTAGATGACATACTGCATGGCGGAGTTCGGTATTGCGATCAGACATGCCAATCCCCGGATGCATCTAACAGTTCCAATATCATAACTCTGGTTCTGCAAGCCGTGCCGATCAAAGCTGAATGGGCCGGTGCATGACCGGCCCATCATTCTGCGCATAGTCAGATTTTAAGATCGTCCGGCTCTGTTCCGGCCACGATGGCGTCTCGAAACCAAATCGGCTGCCGGCCCCGTCCGGACCACGTCTGATCCGGATTGCCGGGATTGCGATATTTCGGGGCGGGGGTGGCGCGTTTCGTGGGTTTGGTGTCCGTAAGTTCGGACAGAGAGAACCCATACTCGCGGGCCTTTTCTTCCAGATCGCGTCTGGCTTCCGCCTTACGGCGGTCGTCGAAATTGGCAATGGCCTTGTCTAGATCCCGCTTCAGTCGCTTCATTTCGTCAAGGCTCATTGTATCAAAATCAAGATCAGACATAGGTATCCTTTTTTTGCAGGCAGTGCTTTTACTATATTCGTGAGACGTATAAACCCACATTCCCCAAGTAA
>NZ_JXYF01000362.1:0-492 GCF_000967735.1 Paracoccus sp. S4493 | reverse complement strand
GGGCGTCCGGGGCGTCCAGCTGCGCCAGCAGCCCGCCCTGCAGTTCGGCCATGAACCAGTCGCGCGCCTGTTCGGCCCGGATGCGGTCGAAATGACCGGCATCGCGGCGCCAGTCGGCCAGATGGCGCATGCAGGACCAAGCCTCGGGCAGGCCCGCGCCGGTGGTCGCGCTGACCGGCATGGCCTTGGGAAAGCCGTCGGGGTCTTGCGGGCGCTTGCGCAGCAGGCGCAGCGCGCCCGCGTAATCGGCCACCGTCCGGCGCGCGGGCGACAGCAGGTCGCCATCGGCCTTGTTCACCAGAATCAGGTCGGCCATCTCCATGATGCCGCGCTTGACCCCCTGCAATTCATCGCCGCCCGCAGGCGCCAGCAGCAGGATGAACAGGTCCGACATCTGTGCGACCAGGGTTTCGGATTGGCCGACGCCAACCGTCTCGATCAGGACGACGTCGTGGCCCGCGGCCTCGCACAGGCGGATCGCCTCGCGCGTGC
>NZ_JXYF01000361.1:0-238 GCF_000967735.1 Paracoccus sp. S4493 | reverse complement strand
CGCCGCCCAGATGGGCGCTGGACGGGCTGGGCCGGACATAGGCGCGCGGGTTGCGCGACAGAAGCTCCATCCGCGTCTTGTCCCCCAGGATCGAACCGCCCGACCGGGTCGAGGACGGATCGACCGCCAGCACCGCGACGCGCAGCCCCTGTTCGGTCAGCATCGTGCCGAACGCCTCGATGAAGGTCGACTTGCCCACCCCCGGCGTGCCTGACAGGCCGATCCGCAGGGCCGTGCT
>NZ_JXYF01000360.1:0-485 GCF_000967735.1 Paracoccus sp. S4493 | reverse complement strand
AGGGTTATGTCGGCCAGCGCTATTTCTATCCCGTGCTGGAGGAGATGATGCGCGGTGCGGGACTGACACTGGGCGCGTGATATTCCCGCGGTGGCGGCGGGCCGGGCTTTCTGTCGCGGTCGGCATGCGCTAGTCAGGCACCCAGACAATTTGCGAAGGTGCCGCCATGCATGACATCCGTGCGATCCGTGACAATCCCGATGCCTTCGAGGCGGCGCTGAACCGCCGCGGGCTGACCGGCCTGACCGCGCAGATCCTGTCGCTGGACGAGGCCCGCCGCGGTCGCATCGCCGCCGCCGAGACCGCGCAGGCGGACCAGAACAAGGCCAGCAAGGACGTGGGCGCCGCCAAGGCGCGGGGCGACGACGCCGAGTTCGAGCGTCTGCGCGCGCTGGTCGCCACGACCAAGGCCGACATCGCCGGCATGCAGGCCGAAGCCGCCGATCTGGACGCGCAGCTGCGCGACCTGCTGCTGGGCATCCCGA
>NZ_JXYF01000359.1:0-674 GCF_000967735.1 Paracoccus sp. S4493 | reverse complement strand
CGGCGGCGCGGGCGCAGGGCCTGCCGGTGGGTCCTGTGGCGGAATGCGATTATATCCTCAGCGTGGCGAACCTGACCGTCATTCCGGCGCAGACGCTGGCCCTGGCGCGGCGGGGGGCGGTCAATTTCCACGACGGTCCGCTGCCCGAACGGGCCGGGCTGAACGCCCCGATCTGGGCGCTGCTGGAGGGGGTGCAAAGCCACGCGATCACTTGGCACCGCATCAGCGGCGGCGTGGACGAAGGCCCGGTCCTGCTGCGCGTGCCGGTCCAGATCGCACCCGACGACACCGCCCTGACCCTGAACGCCCGCTGCTGGGAAGCAGCGCTGAGCAGCCTGCCCCAGCTGATCGACATGCTGGAACGGGGCGACGATCAGGGCTCGGCTCAGCCCCACGCGCCAGTGAAGCGGCACATGCGGATCGACCGCCCTGCGCATGCGTCGACGCTGGACCCGGCGCAGGATGCCGACAGCCAGGCGCGGCTGGTCCGTGCACTGGACCACGGCCCCTACTGGAACCCGATGCTGCGCCCGCGCCTGCGGACCGGTCGTGGCATCCTGCTGGTGGGCGGGGCGGAACCCGCGCAGGGCAACCCGTCGGCCCAGCCCGGACAGGTGCTGGAGGTCCGCGACCACGATATTCTGGTCGCCATGGCACAGGGCGGCGCGCTGCGC
>NZ_JXYF01000358.1:0-544 GCF_000967735.1 Paracoccus sp. S4493 | reverse complement strand
TTGCGTCCCGCGACGGCGGTGGGCCAGCCCCCCGCACCCTCCGTGGCCTGCGCGGAACCGTGAGGCCTGCTTGCCTCGCGGTGCGCGCTGTGAAACCCTGCACCCAAAGCGAATGGGTGAGACATGGACGACGGGCGCAACGGATCGGTCAAGCAGATCATCTGCATCAAGTGGGGTGCCAAGTTCGGTCCCGAATATGTCAACCGCCTGCATGCGATGATCGCCCGCAACATCACGCCGCCCTTCCGGCTGTTCTGTTTCACCGATGACGGGACCGGCCTGCATCCAGATGTGGCGGTGCGCCCGCTGCCCGATTTCGCCTATCAGGCCCCCGTCAACACCCGCGGCAAGTGGCCCAAGTCGCGGCTGTGGGGGGATCTGGGCGACGTCACGGGGGTGGTGCTGTTCCTGGACCTGGACGTGATCGTCACCGGCAGCCTTGACGCGTTCTTCGAACATGGCGATCCGGACGACACGATCCTGGGCCTGAACCCCAACACGCCGTTCGAGAAGATGGGCCAGACCTCGGTCTATCGGATGCGGG
>NZ_JXYF01000357.1:0-440 GCF_000967735.1 Paracoccus sp. S4493 | reverse complement strand
AGCGCGCCCAGCAGGTCGCGGGTCAGCGTCATGGGCGCGGCCAGGTTCAGCGCCAGCGTGGCCGCGATCTGCGCGTCGTCGGCGGTGTCGGCGGCGCCCGAGGGCACCATGCCCGCATTGTTGATCAGAATGTCCAGACCGGTTCCGGCCACTGCCTGCGCGATGCTGGCGCGCCCGTAGGAGGTGGTGACATCGGCGGGCAGGACCTGCGCGTCGCGCAGCCCCGCCGCGGTCTGTTCCAGCGGTCCTGCGCGGCGGCCGACCAGGATCACGCCGTGGCCCTGGCGGTCGGCCTGGATGGCCAGCGCCCGGCCGATGCCCGACCCGGCCCCCGTGATCAGGACCCTCATGCCGCCACCCCTGCGTTTGCCGGCGCGGGACCGGGAAGCGGCACCAGCAGCGCCGCCGGACAGCGGGCGATGCGCGCGGCCACCTGCCGG
>NZ_JXYF01000356.1:0-503 GCF_000967735.1 Paracoccus sp. S4493 | reverse complement strand
GAAGGCGATGAAGGCCAGGGACGCGGCGTGATGCTCCATCCTACTGCACCGTGATCGGCAGGACCGACAGTGTGAAGCCCGGCCCAAGCGCCATGGCCAGCAGCGATCCGCGCGTGCCCGCGCGCAGCACCTGTTCCAGGACGAACAGGACGGTCGGGGCGGACATGTTGCCGTTCTGCGCCAGGACCCGGCGTTCGACGTCCAGCGACCCCTCCGGCAGGGACAGCGTGGTCTCCAGCGCGGTGATGACCTTTGCGCCGCCCGGGTGGCAGACGTGGCGGTCGACCGGATGATCCGGGATCAGGCCGTCCAGCGCCGGCCGCAATTCCGCCTCGGCAAAGCTGGGGATCGATCGGTCGAAGATGACGCCCAGGCCGGTTTCCTCGACCGTCCAGCCCATGATGCCCAGGGTGTCGGGCCACATGTGCTGGCGGCCCCGTCCGATCCGGGGGCGCGCATCGTCGGCCGCGTGGCCCGCGCGCAGGATGACCGCCGCGGCCCCG
>NZ_JXYF01000355.1:0-541 GCF_000967735.1 Paracoccus sp. S4493 | reverse complement strand
CCTGCCGCTGGACCGTGTCCCCGAGGGCCGGGACGAGGACGACAATGTCGAGCTGCGCCGGTGGGGCACGCCTGCGGCCCTGGACTTTGCCCCGGTCGAGCATTTCCAGATCCCCGGCGTCGTGCCGGGCATGGATTTTCAGACTGGCGCCAAGCTGTCCGGCAGCCGCTTCGTCGTGCTGAAGGGGGCGGTCGCGCGCATCCATCGCGCACTGGCGCAGTTCATGGTCGACCTGCATGTCGACCAGCACGGGCTGGAGGAGACCTGGACCCCCGTCTTGGTGCTGGAACAGATGATGCTGGGCACCGGCCAGCTGCCCAAGTTCGGAGAAGACAGCTATCTGACCCGCGAAGGGTACTGGCTGATCCCCACATCCGAGGTGACGCTGACCAACACGGTCAACGGCGACCTGCTGGACCAGGCCGCCCTGCCCCGCCGCATGGTCGCGCACAGCCAGTGCTTCCGATCCGAGGCAGGCAGCGCGGGCCGCGACACCACCGGCATGCTGCGCCAGCACCAGTTCGAGAAGGTCGAGATGGTG
>NZ_JXYF01000354.1:0-202 GCF_000967735.1 Paracoccus sp. S4493 | reverse complement strand
CCAGCGCCATGCCCAGGCCCGTCACATGGACCGCTGTCATGCCGCCGTCGCCGATCAGGTACGGCCCCACGACCCGGGCCAGCGTGGGGCCGGTCATCAGCACCGTCATCGCCAAGGGCAGGCCCAAGGTCATCTTGGCCTGCGGGGACAGGGGTTCCAGCATGTAGAGGAAGGCCAGCGTCGACAGGGGCGCCGCGGCGGC
>NZ_JXYF01000353.1:0-439 GCF_000967735.1 Paracoccus sp. S4493 | reverse complement strand
CTGCCCCCGGCCCGCCATGCACGCGGGCCGGGCACCTTTCGCGCCCCTTGCGCGTTGCATGGTTGAACCCGCTGCATCCTTGGTGCGTCTGTCCGCTTTGGTCGTGCCCGAAACCCCGACGACAGGACCCGCATGACCCCCTGGACCGAAGACGACCGACCCCGGCTGCTGTCCATCGCCACCGCCGTCCCGCCCAACCTGCTGCACCAGGATGATATCGTGACGGAGTCGCGCGCCTTGCTGCAATAGCGCTTCTCTCAGTTCGACCGGCTTGCCCCGGCGTTCCAGAACGCCGGCATCGACACGCGGCATTCCGTCGTGCCGCTGGACTGGTTCCGGCAGCCCCATGGCTGGGTCGACCGAACCCGCGCCTATGCCGAAGGGGCCGCGGCACTGTTTCGCGACGCGGCCGGGCTGGCGCTGGACCAGGCGGGGCTGC
>NZ_JXYF01000352.1:0-446 GCF_000967735.1 Paracoccus sp. S4493 | reverse complement strand
GAACAGGCGGACGGGGACGCCCAGGGCCTGTTCGGCATAGTCGCGCAGGCATTCGTTCGACGCCATGCGGTCCTGGGCGTTCTCTCCGCCCAAAAGGCCGATGCGGAATTCGGTGATCTCCTGCGCGTGCAGGGGGGTGGTCAGGGCGGCGGTGGCGGCCAGCAGGCTCAGCAGTCGGGTCATGGTGCTCTCCGGTTCGGGATCAGGCCAGCATGCGGGCGGCGTATTCGACATCCGCGCTGGTATCGGTGGGCATGGCGGTCGAGGTCGCGCTTTCGTTGAAATCCGCGTCGGCGCCATAGATGTCGCGGGCCACGCCCGTGGTCAGCTGCGACGGCAGCCCGTCGAACACCACGCGCCCGTCGCGCATGCCGATCACCCGGTCGCAATAGCGCCGCGCGGTGTCCAGCGTGTGCAGGTTGGCGATGACCATGCGGCCATCCTCG
>NZ_JXYF01000351.1:0-844 GCF_000967735.1 Paracoccus sp. S4493 | reverse complement strand
CCCCCGCCGATTACAACGGCGTCATCCAGGGGCTGCTGGGCGGGTCGCTGGACATGGCATGGCTTGGCGCGTCGGCCTATGCCGCCGTGTACGTCGCCGACCCCGAGGCGGTCGAGCCGGTGCTGGTCAAGACCAACCTGGACGGCAGCTATACCTATCACTCGATCGGCTTCGCGCGCGCCGACAGCGGCATCACCTCGCTGGACGACATGGAAGGCAAAAGCTTTGCCTTTGCCGACCCGAACTCGACCTCGGGGTTCCTGATCCCGAATGTGGAACTGCCCGAGGCGGGCTATTCGATGACCGAGGGAGAGTATTTCAGCCGCATCGCGTTTTCGGGCGGGCACGAACAGTCGATCATCGGCGTCGTCAACGGCGATTTCGACGCGGGCGTGACCTGGGCCGACGGCCAGGGCGCGTGGGAGGACGGCTACAACTCCGGCGCGCTGCGCAAGGCGGCCGATGCGGGCATCGTCGACATGAACGACATCGTCGAGATCTGGAAATCCTCGCCCATTCCGGAAGGCCCGGTGGTCGTCCGCAAGGATCTGCCCCAGGACGTGCGCCAGACGATGATCGACCTGGTCGCAGGCCTGCACGCATCGGACCCCGAATGCGCCTATGGCGTCGCCGCCGGAGAGACCGCGGGCTTCAGCCCCGTCACCCACGCGGAATACGAGACGATCATCGCCATCCGCCGCGCCGAGATGAACTGATCGCCACCCCGTCCGGGCCGGGCCCCGCACAGGGCCCGGCCTTCGCATATCCAGGAGGCAGCATGGCACTGGCCGAAATCCAGCACGACTATCTGGCGCTGACGCGGCGGCGACGCCTCTATGGCGGG
>NZ_JXYF01000350.1:0-232 GCF_000967735.1 Paracoccus sp. S4493 | reverse complement strand
GGCCGGATCGAGCAGATCGGCCATGCCGACGCCATCCACGACGCCCCGGCCACCCCCTTCGTCGCGCGCTTCATGGGGGCCACGGTCCAGCTGCCTGTCACCGTCACGGCGGGCCGCGCGAAGGGGCCGGGGCTGGATCTGTCCGCGCTGCCGCAGGTCGCGTTGCGCGACGGCGCGGCGCAGCTGTTCGCGCGCCCGGCCGATCTGCGCGTCGCGCCGGACGGGGACGGGC
>NZ_JXYF01000349.1:0-616 GCF_000967735.1 Paracoccus sp. S4493 | reverse complement strand
CCGATCTGCTCGATCCGGCCCTCGCCCATGACCACCACGCGGTCGGCCAGCTCGAAGGCCTCCTCCTGGTCGTGGGTCACGAAGATGGTCGTCGATCCGGTCGCCTCGTGCACGCCGCGCAGCCAGCGGCGCAGGTCGCGACGGATCGCGGCGTCCAGCGCGCCGAAGGGCTCGTCCAGAAGCAGCACCCGCGGCTTGATCGCCAGCGCGCGGCCAAGCGCCACCCGCTGACGCTGACCGCCCGACAGCTGCCCCGGAAAGCGGTCGGCCAGGTGGTCGATCTGCAGAAACGCCATCAGCTCGTCCGCGCGGGCGGCGATCTGGGCGCGGGTCGGGCGCTGACCGCGCGGCAGGACGGACAGGCCAAAGCCGATATTGTCGCGCACCGTCATGTGGGGGAACAGGGCGTAATGCTGAAAGACGAAGCCGATGCGTCTGTCGCGGGCGGCCAGCGCCAGCCAGTCCTGCCCCTCGACCCGCAGCTGCCCGGCATCGGGCCATTCCAGCCCGGCGATGATCTTCAGAAGCGTGGTCTTGCCCGATCCGGGCGTGCCCTCGACAAGATACAGCCGCGATGGCGTCAGCCCGCCCAGCAGCACGGCATCCAGGCCGGGGG
>NZ_JXYF01000348.1:0-591 GCF_000967735.1 Paracoccus sp. S4493 | reverse complement strand
GCCATGGCAGGCCACAGAGCCAGGACGGTAGACAGGCAGAATCGGTGCATGATCGCTCCTTCCGAAACAGGACGCGCATGTCGCGGGACGGGTTCCCATGGCGCCGCTTGACCAATGGCTCAGCCCGCAGCTGCAGCAGGCGGTCGTCACCGGCCTTTTTGTGGCCATCGGTTGGATCGTCGTCGCGTCCCAGACCCGCCGCCGCGACGCCACGCTGCGCCGCGCGCGCGAGACCGACCTGCAGCGCGCCCTGCTGGCAGAGATCCGGGCGCATGTCTTTGCCCTGGAGCAGCAGGTGCCGTCGCCGCAGGACGCGGCCTTGCTGGTGTCGCGCATCGAGTCGGGAGATTTCGTGCCGACCCTGCCGCAGCAGGCCAATGACCGAATCTTTGCGGCCGTGATTTCCGACATACACATCCTGCCTGCGCCGGTCATCGACCCGATCGTGCTGTACTATCGGCTGTTGTCGATCATGGGCGCGCTGGCCACCGACCTGCGCCGGATCGCGCGAAGCGACGGCAAGCGGGCGGCGCAGATGATGGCCGATTATCTGGAGCTGATGGAGGAAACCCGCGATACCGGCCTGCAGGC
>NZ_JXYF01000347.1:0-339 GCF_000967735.1 Paracoccus sp. S4493 | reverse complement strand
GCCGCGCCGCCCTTTCGCCTCATGAACTCCGAGGCACGGGCCAACCGCCTGTCCCGCCTTGGCGTTCAGCACCTCTACGAACTGCCCTTTGGCCCGGTGCTGGCGGGCCTGACCCCGCAGGCCTTCGCGCAGGAGGTCCTGGCCGACGGGCTGGGCATCGCGCATGTCACCGTGGGCGCGGATTTCTGTTTCGGCAAGAACCGCGCGGGCACGGCGCAGACGTTGCAGGATCTGGGTCGGACATACGGCTTCGGCGTGACCATCGTCCCGCTGATCGGCGCGGGAGAGGCCGAATACAGCTCGACCGCGATCCGCACGGCGCTGGCGCAGGGGCTGACC
>NZ_JXYF01000346.1:0-378 GCF_000967735.1 Paracoccus sp. S4493 | reverse complement strand
CATAGATTTCGGGAACGGTGATCCCAAGACGGACCCCCCGCATGCCCAGCATCGGGTTGAATTCGGTCAGCGCCTCCACGCGCCGGGTCACGTCCGACAGCGGCAGGTCCAGCGATTCGGCCAGCTCGCGCAGCCCCTCGCGGTCATGGGGCAGGAATTCGTGCAGTGGCGGGTCGAACAACCGGATGGTGACGGGAAGGCCTGCCATGATCTCGAACAGGCTGGCGAAATCCTGTCGTTGCATGGGCAGGATGCGGTCCAGGGACAGGCGCCGGTCCTCGGGCGTGTCGGCAAAGATCATCTCGCGCATGGCGGGCAGGCGTTCGGCGTCGAAGAACATGTGCTCCGTGCGGCACAGGCCGATGCCCTGGGCCTGGA
>NZ_JXYF01000345.1:0-313 GCF_000967735.1 Paracoccus sp. S4493 | reverse complement strand
GGCGCTGGTCGTGTTCCTGTTCGCCGTGGGCGAGGTTCTGGAAGGCGTCGCCGCCGGCCGGGCCCGCCAGGGCATCCGCGCGCTGGCCGATCTGGTGCCCAAGACCGCGATGCTGGAGCAGTCGGGCGGGACATGCACCGTCCCCGCCGACAGCCTGACGATCGGGCAGGTGGTCCTGATCCGCCCCGGCGACCGCATCCCCGCGGATGGCGACATCGTCGAAGGGACCAGCGGCATCGACGAAAGCCCCGTGACCGGCGAAAGCGTTCCGCAGACCCGCGGCGTGGGCGATGCGGTCTTTGCCGGCGCGATC
>NZ_JXYF01000344.1:0-308 GCF_000967735.1 Paracoccus sp. S4493 | reverse complement strand
CAGGAACACGACCAGCGCCGCCTCTTCGGCCGCGCCGATCAGCAGGGCGCCGCCCGCGGCGATGGTCATCAGGCTTTCGATCGTGAAGGGCTGGCCCGTGCGCAGCGCCGCAATGGCGCGCCAGGCCACGGGGGCCACCCCGATCAGGCAGGCCGCGACGAATGCCGCATACCCGCCGCCCTCGGGCGTCAGCAGCGCCACGATCCAGGCCAGCGCCAGCAGCAGTCCGGTCAGCACCACCAGCCGCCCCTTGGCCGTCCGGTACCACGACGGGTCCGCACCCGTCGCGGGGCGGACCGCCTGTTCGG
>NZ_JXYF01000343.1:0-559 GCF_000967735.1 Paracoccus sp. S4493 | reverse complement strand
CGCGCCCAGCACCTGCATCGCGGCAACCAGCCCGTCGCCGGTGGTGGCATAGTCGGTCATCACGATATGGCCCGATTGTTCGCCGCCCAGGTTGAAGCCGCCCTCGCGCATTCGCTCGACCACGTAGCGGTCACCGACCTGCGTCCGTTCCAGCCGCAGGCCGCGCGCGGTCAGGTAATGCTCCAGCCCCAGGTTCGACATGACCGTGGCGACCAGGGCGCCGCCTGCAAGCCGGCCCTGTTCGGCCCACCGCCCGGCCAACAGCGCCATGATCTGGTCACCATCCGCCACGCGGCCCGTCTGGTCCACGATCACCACCCGGTCGGCATCGCCGTCCAGGCTGATTCCCAGATGCGCGCCATGGGCACGGACCGCATCGGCGCAGGCCTGGGGATGCGTGCTTCCGACGCCGTCGTTGATGTTGAACCCGTCCGGCTCGACGCCCAGGGGGATCACATCCGCGCCCAGTTCCCACAGGACGTCGGGCGCGGCGCGATAGGCGGCGCCGTTCGCGCAGTCCAAGACCACCTTCAGCCCGTCCAGCCGCAGCTTGGCCGGG
>NZ_JXYF01000342.1:0-727 GCF_000967735.1 Paracoccus sp. S4493 | reverse complement strand
GCGGTTCTTTGGCACGGGGCTTGCCGCCCTGCGCCGCGGCGCCCCCGAGATGAACAGCTTGGTGGCGCTTGGCGCGGGCACGGCCTTTGCCTTTTCCGCCGTCGTGACCCTGGCCCCCGGCCTGGTCCCCGCCGCCTCGCGCCAGGTGTGGTTCGAGGCCGCGGCGGTGATCGTCACCCTGATCCTGACCGGCCGCTGGCTGGAGGCGCGCGCCAAGGGCCAGGCCGGCGCCGCGATGCGCGCGCTGCTGGCCCTGACGCCCGATCACGCGACGGCGCTGCGGGACGGGCATCCGGTGCGTGTCGCGGTGGCCGACCTGCAGCCGGGCGATCTGGTGCAGCTGGCGCCCGGCGAACGCATCGCGCTGGATGGCGTGCTGACCGAAGGCGCGGGCCATGTCGACGAATCCATGCTGACGGGCGAACCCGTCCCGGTGCTGCGCGCGCCCGGCGACACGGTGACCGGCGGCACCGTCAACGGCGCGGCCGCCCTGACCTATCGCGTCACGGCCACGGGGCCGGACACCGTGCTGTCGCGGATCGTGGCCCTGATCGAAGAGGCGCAGGCCGCCCGCCTGCCAGTGCAGGCGCTGGTCGACCGGGTCACGCGGATCTTCGTTCCGGTGGTGATGGGCCTGGCGGTGCTGGCCTTTGCGCTATGGCTGATCTTTGGCCCCGACCTAGCGCATGCAGTCGTGGCGGCGGTGTCGGTGCTGATCATCGCCTGC
>NZ_JXYF01000341.1:0-200 GCF_000967735.1 Paracoccus sp. S4493 | reverse complement strand
GCCGCGCGGCGCAGGGCCGGGGCCTCGTCCGGGGGTGGGGGCGCGCGGTCGGCGATGACGGTCGCGGGATAGCCCAGATCCGTCACGATTTGCGCCAAGGCCTGCGGGGTCAGGGTGGGATCGTGGCTGACCTGGGCGCGGTGCGTGGCCAGGTTCACCTGCGCATTCGCCACGTCGGGGCGGGCCGACAGCACGCGGCC
>NZ_JXYF01000340.1:0-3285 GCF_000967735.1 Paracoccus sp. S4493 | reverse complement strand
ACTTGGGGAATGTATGCTAACACCGTCGCGGCCTATGCCAGGGGAGTTACTGACTTCGCAGCATTCTGCCGCAGGCAGGGCGTCGATCCGATTGATGTTCGCAGAGGTATCATCGCGGCGTATCTAGCCGACCTGCACGCCCGCCCCCCGGGGGGCGGGTGTGCAGGTCGGGTCTGCAATTTAACTGCCTTAGCCCCTCAGCCGTCGAATGCGTCGCTGCGGCACAGGCTAACGATCATTCGGCTATTCTATGATTACCTTGTGGAAGAGGGGGTGCGTACAACAAACCCTGTAGCTCGAGGACGCAGGGGTAAGCTTGGCGGGGGAAGTCAGCGCGGCGAACGCGGATTGATACCGGTTCACCATGTGCTTCCGTGGATCCCTTCAGAGGCCCAGTGGAAATCTATTCTCACAGCGGCGCGAACCGAGCCGATCCGCAATCGTCTCATGCTGGCGCTTGCCTACGACTGCGCGCTAAGGCGTGAGGAGTTGTGTGCGCTAGACACATCAGACTTCGACCCCGCGCACCGGTTGGTGACGATCCGGGCCGAGACGACAAAGACCAAAGCCGGCCGCGTCGTCCCGTACTCTGCCGTTACAGGGGAGTTGCTTGCCGCCTATCTCCCCGCACGCCGCACGCTGAGCCGCACCAGGGGGCCGCTGTTTCTCTCTACGTCGCCGCGCAATCGGGCAATGCCGATCAGTAAGTGGACGTGGTCGAAGGTCGTGTATGCCCTAGGTTGCTGCGCAGGCGAACCAAAGCTTGGCACCCACACAATGCGGCATTTGTGCCTGACCGACCTGGCACGGGTGGGATGGGATATTCATGAAATTGCCCGCTTTGCTGGTCACCGGAGCATCCAGTCTACGCTTCTTTACATCCATCTCAGTGCACGTGACCTGTCAGCTAAGTTCGCTGCGACTGCTGCCGAATTGCACGAGGCACGCCTCGCCTCAATCGCGGAGTTACAGCTATGAGCTATTGTTCTGATAGGCTTGCGCCGTCGAACAGCGGTTCTCTAGATTGTGTGCTGCCTCTCAACGAGATGGGTACGCTTTCAACGCTCGAACATGCCGCACTTGACGCGCTGGAACACCAGTTCACGCGACGCCACGCACAATGGCCGAAAGCGATCCGCGCCGATCTGAAAAGGCTAAGGTCACCCCTTGAGGCAGCTCTCTGCCGTATGAATGCAGCGGCCGCCCCGCGGAACTCTACGATCCGGGTCATGATGCAGGAGTTGATTAAGCGGCGGCACGCCTACTGGGGATGGTCGCAGGACGAATGGCAGGACGTACTGGCGCCATCGGAGGGGGAATTCCACAAGCGATACGGCTGCCATGGCAATTGTCGCCAATATGTTGTTGCGATTGCGTACTGCCTTGGCAACTTCGACCGCCTGGAGCAGGTTGGCACGTTCTTTCAGTATCGACTGGCCCTGAAAGTGTTCGGCCGCAAGGAAGTCGACGCGACCGCCAAGCGAGTGCGTGATGAGATGCACTCTGTCGGCCTGAGGGCCGAGGTTCCCTATGGCATGAAGCCGGCTCTTTACTCTGCGCTGCTCTATCAGAGATCGGGCCGTCTGGAAGACATCACAGTGGCAACGATGCGCCGCGTCGCGTCCAGCCAATTGAACAGCACACGCACAGGTGCCGCAGCGCTATCCCGCGTCCTTGAACGGCTTGGAATCATTGAGAAGGGTTTCTGCCTTTGGCAGGAAGACCGGCGACGTCCGCCTGATGAGCGACGGGCGTCCGCGGATGTCCCGGAGGAGTGGCTTGAATGGTGTAATCGCTGGCGCGCGTCCGCAACCCTTGCGCCTTCCTCTGTGACGACCACCTATTATGGCATTCTCAAATGTGGCCGCTGGCTTGATGAGCGGCGTCCAGAGGTTCGTTCACCAGAACAATGGGACCGGGCACTGGCTCTTGAATATGCCGCAGCCGCGATGAAAATGCGGATTGGAGATTGGTCGACGCCTGTCAGTGCCGCCGCTAGCCGCAAGGGAGAGCAAATAAAACCATCCGCAATTGCGGCACACCTGCGCTGCATACGGGCATTCTTCTCCGACCTTCAGGAGTGGGAGTGGATCGCACCCCGGTTTGCTCCGGCTCAAACACTTGTGCCGTCGCGGGCCATACTGGCGAAGATAGGACCAGCACCGCGGGTCATTGCCGACGATATTTGGGCCAAATTGATCTGGGCAGCTCTAAACCTAACAGAGAGTGATCTTCGGGATCGGTCAAAGCGGATCGGGTGGTCGGAGCAGCCACTCCGCTACCCCCTTGCCATGGTGCGAGCGGTTGCGATCCTTTGGCTGTTCGGTGGCCTACGACGCGACGAGATCCATCGCATGCGGGTCGGCGCGATCCGCTGGTCCTCCTTACCAGAGCAAGGCGAAGCATCTCAGACATGCCTGTTCGACGTGCCGGTCAACAAAACCGGTCGCGCTTTCACTAAACCAGTGGATTCGATCGTAGGAACAGCGATTGAAGAGTGGGAGGCCAAACGGCTTCCTCACCCGCAAGACGTGGACACCAAGAACGGTGAGCGTGTTGACTGGCTCTTTGTCCATAAAGGGCGGCGGATGGGCGCCGCTTATATCAACGGCTCGCTGATTCCTCTCCTATGCGCGAAGGCAGGTGTGCCAGAAACTGATGCACGCGGTCGGATTACGAGTCATCGCGCCCGCGCAACGATCGCTACGCAGCTTTTTAACGCGAAGGAGCCGCTGTCACTGTTCGAATTACAAGCTTGGCTCGGACACGCGTCGCCCCAAGCAACACAGTATTATACAGCTATTACGCCGACGAAATTAGCACGCTCATTCGACCGCGCTGGATATTTTAAGAGGAATGTCCGTACGATCGAAGTCCTGATTGATCAGGCAGCGAGGCGGACCAATGGCGAGGGGGTGGAAGAGCCATGGCAATATTACGACCTCGGGCATGGCTACTGCACGTATGATTTTTTTGATCAGTGTGTGCACAGGATGGCTTGCGCCAAGTGTTCCTTTTACGAGCCAAAAGAGTCGACACGAATGCAGGCATTGGAGGCGGGAGGAAATCTAAAAAAGATGCTGCAGGAAATCCCGTTGACCGATACCGAACGAGAGGCGGTCGAGGACGGCGCGCGACTGATGGATGCACTCGTCGCTGGCCTTGAACAGGCGCGGACGCCGGACGGGCGCACCCGACAGCAGATCGAAGTGTCGGGGAGGGAGCGCACCCAGAATGACTGATAGCAGTTCCCGTCATAGACTATGTGTCACATCCCGCGTGATT
>NZ_JXYF01000339.1:0-494 GCF_000967735.1 Paracoccus sp. S4493 | reverse complement strand
CGATGTCGGTCAGCGCGGGCAGGTGCGTCACCTCGGGAAAGCGGGCGGATGCCGGGTCCATGCTGCCCGTCGGGCGCAACTGGTTCACCAGCACATAGTTCAGCGTGGCCGCGGCGATGAAGTTGAACATGATCGTGGTGATCACGATGTGGCTGCCCCGCTTCGCCTGCAGGACGGCGGGGATGAAGGCCCAGGCCGCACCGAAGGCGGCAGCGCCCAGCATCGCCACCGGCAGGGCGATTGCCCAGTGCGGCAGCGGCAGGAACAGCAGCACCAGCGCGACGCCCAGGCCGCCCATCGCTGCCTGCCCCTCGCCGCCGATGTTGAACAGGGCGGCGTGATAGGCGACCATCACCGCCAGCCCCGTAAAGATGAAATTCGTCGCGTAATAGAGCGTGAAGCCCCAGCCATAGCTGGAGCCGAGCGCCCCTTCGACCATCGTGGTCAGCGCCATCCAGGGGCTTTCCCCGATGGCCAGGATCACCAGCGCGGAA
>NZ_JXYF01000338.1:0-608 GCF_000967735.1 Paracoccus sp. S4493 | reverse complement strand
GGCCATGCCACCCACAGGGGCGGCCCTTTTTGCGCGCGCCCGATGCAGTCCCGCAAGAGAGGTGTTGGCCGCGAGGGAGGGGCGACAGTTCGACACGAAATCTCGCTGTGCACGTATCGTTCGCATATTAACAACCAACCTCATGATAACTAAACGTTCTTGCCGAATGATGCCAAGAGATGCGGACGGCGTGCCGCCATCGTCCTGGGAAGGCACTCTACATCATCTCGTTAAAATTTTAGCAATCCGTAAGATATGGTTAACACATCATGCAAAATCACCACTCCAAAGCGTCGCCACTTAAATAGCCGACATGAAAAGGTTTTTTCTGCAAATGCCCCGTGGCTGTCTTTTTAGTTAGGTTGAATCAAGTGCCTACAGGAAACGCTGTGGTCACCAAACTTTTTGCAGCCAGTCCAAGCCGTAAGCAACATGGGAATGAAAAGGCAGGTTTCACCACTCTATACACCGGAAATGACCCGTTTTCCGGTTTGGCATGACAGGAATTTGAACACCTGCTCTCAAGCCGCTGCATCAGAAGGACACCTGAATTCTTCGTCTCCTCAAGCATCGCAAGATAATATCTTTGTAACCCACATTCCCCAAGT
>NZ_JXYF01000337.1:0-583 GCF_000967735.1 Paracoccus sp. S4493 | reverse complement strand
CCCCTGTGGGTGGCATGGCCAAGCGGGGGCTGGATGTCACGTTGGCGGTCCTGGGCCTGCTGCTGCTGGCGCCGCTGATCCTGGCGCTGGTCATCGTCCTCAAGCTGACGGATTCCGGGCCGCTGCTCTACGGGCACCGCCGCGTAGGCTTCGGTGGCCGCGAGTTCCGCTGCTGGAAGTTCCGCACCATGGTCGTCAACGGCGACGCCGTTCTGGAGCAATACCTGCGCAAGCATCCCGCCAAGGCGGCCCTGTGGTACGAACAGCGCAAGCTGGTCGACGATCCGCGCGTCACCCCCTTGGGCGCCGTGCTGCGCAAGCTGAGCCTGGACGAGCTGCCCCAGCTTCTGAACGTGCTGACCGGAGAGATGAGCCTGGTCGGCCCGCGTCCGGTCGTGCGGGCAGAGCTGGACCATTACGCCAGCTCGACCCGCCACTATCTCGCGGCTCGCCCCGGCCTGTCCGGCCTCTGGCAGATCAGCGGCCGCAGCAACACGACCTACATGGAGCGCGTGCAGATGGACCGCTTCTACGTGATGAAGTGGAACCCGTGGATGGACCTGCGCATCATCTTCATGACCAT
>NZ_JXYF01000336.1:0-12285 GCF_000967735.1 Paracoccus sp. S4493 | reverse complement strand
TGATCATCCGGGATAGAACAGCTAGGTTGCTTGGCTCCACTCTTGAGAACTGTGGGTTTAATATCGTCAAGACGTCAAAGGGCGAAATAACCGACACACATCAAGTTTTGTGTGAATCCCACAACATCTTCAACGCGGACGAAATCACCAAGCGGCTCGCCTCGAATGGAATTCTATGTAACGCCAATCATCTTCCTCGCACCAACGGCTTCACATCGGAAGAAGGAATAAGGTTTGGTACCCAGGAGGTTACTTGGCAGGGCATGCAACCTACGCAAGCTGTTGATGTAGGCCATCTGATACATGATATCCTGGCATCGCCTAACGAAGGACCATCTTATCGTCATCGAGTAAAAAATTTAAGGCATTCATTTAAAAAGAATATTCTGTCCAACGTAGGATAAAGAAAATGTCGTCGACAATACTAAAAAATAATAAGCCCATTGACGTAGATAGTTTACCTCGTTTTTCTGCGCCCGCAACCTTCATGCGCTTGCCACATACCGAAACCGCCAAAGGATTGGATATCGGTATTTTCGGTGTGCCATTCGACGGCGGCACAACAAACCGTCCGGGAGCACGCCACGGTCCGCGGGAGATCAGAACTGCCTCCAGTATGCAGCGCACATATAACTTGGCTACTGGGGTTGAACCCTATGAAATATGTAATTTCGGAGACATCGGGGATGTACCTATAAATCCACTAGATCAACATCATAGCTTGATTGAGATACAGAGCTTCTGTGAAGAGATTATCCGTGAGAACTGCTTACCAATAGCGGTTGGCGGCGATCACCTTGTAAGCCTTCCTCTTTTAAGAGCGTTGGGAGATCCTTCGTTGGGCCTTATACACCTAGATGCCCATTCCGATACGGGAGATTACGACTTCACCCAAACCAAATATTCGCACGGAACTCCGTTCCGTCGCGCTATCGAGGAACGGCTTCTGGATCCCCAAAAAATTGTCCAAGTTGGCATACGTGGATCTTCGAACTCTTCAGAAGAGCTTGAATGGGCAGTCGCTCAGGGAATAACTATAATTGGAATGGATCAGTTTCATCAGCTAGGCGTTGAAGGTGTCTCAGCAATGATCCGTGAGGTTGTTGGAAATGCGCCGGTGTACCTCACATTCGATATTGACTGCTTCGACCCGGCGTTTGCACCAGGAACCGGTACGCCCGAGGCTGGTGGACTAACATCGTATGAAGGATTGAACCTCTTAAGACGTATGCGAGGCCTCAATTTCCAGGGTGCTGATTTAGTCGAAGTGTGCCCCCCATTGGACAGTTCAGGCATAACATCAATACTTGGCGCGACCGTCTTGTTTGAAATCTGCTGCTTGCTGGCTGAATCACGACAAAAAGGAGTGTCCGGTTATGCTGGGTGACGAAATTGCAGCCGTACGCAAGCTTTCCTACATGCCGCTGTGCATACTTGTTGGCGGCCGATCAGTCGAACATGATAGCTCTTTACATATGTATTACGCGTTCAGGCGTTGGGCTGTCTCTGAAAAGGGGAACTGGCACCCCAACTCGTTCGTCGCATACCTGCCTCTAGACGGAGGAGTTGTGCTTCATGATGCGTCGTGTGCGGAAACATTTCCCGCTGATGAATTTGCATTGGATGGCGGTGAGCGTGTGTCTGTTTCGGAGCTGCTCCGCAGGGTCCAATCCACCTCTACATTTGTCTACTCACTGCTACAGGGAACAGAAGGAGAGGACGGCGCTTTTCAAGGCGCCGCCACTGTCTGCGATATTGAGTCCAATTTTGGTCCTGTACGACCGGCTTCAATCAGTGCGGACAAGTTCGTATACTCGCTGTTTGCCGCCTCCCTCGCCATACCCGAGTTGCAGCAAGTTCCCACTCTCCGTGTCACAAAAGGAACCTCCCGCAGCTGTGTAGAGAAGTTCCTTAGAGAACACACTTCTGATGAAATAGTCATTAAGCCAAACGACTTGGGCGCGTCCGTCTTTTGCTCACGACACAAGAACCTAACCTACAGTGCCGCTGCTACAATCTGGAACGAGATTTTCCAATATACTGACTGTGTTCTTCTTCAGAAACTAATTATAGGTACTGAATATAGTCACGGCTGTATCCAAGTCGGAGAGGACGTTGTAGGGCTTCCGAGTATAAAGTTACTTCCGCGGTCCGGTTTCCTTGGACAAAAGGAGAAATTTGAAGACGGCGGTTACCGAGCGGAGGTGCTTTCTCTTGACGATCCAATCCACAAATTGATGGCGAGGGTCAGCCACAAATTATTCGTCGAAAGCGCCTTTGCCAACAAAGCTAGGTTTGATTTCATTGCCAATGATCTCGGCCTTTTCTTGCTTGAAGCTAACTCTCAGCCTGGCCTAACAGACGAAAGCCACCTGTCCATAATGCTTAATCAAGTAGGACTATCGGTTCATGATTTAGTTGCGTTGTCCGCTCATAATAGCCGTCTTAGAAGAAAAACTTTGTATACATCTAGGTATGACGTCACAGGAACAGAAAGAGACTAATCTATGTCAAGCAATTCATTCAAGACGGTTCTAGTGTTTGGAAACGCGCCTCACTTGGTCGATAAGGTTCGCAGTCTTGGATTTAGGGTAGCGCAATTTTTACCGCCAGTTGATGCGCCTGATTTCACCTATCAAACGTCATACTCCGTGTACATTACAGACTACGAGAACGAGGATTCTTATCTTCACGTCGTAGCGTCTTTGGCAGAGAAACAAGACATCGTCGGAGTAGTTTCGCTTTCTGAAGCAGGGATGCTTCCAGCGTCTAGATCAGCGGAAAGATTAGGTCTTCGCTTTGCAGCTGTAGATCAAGTAGTAGTTAGCCGCGATAAATATATGATGAGAGAAAAGCTTCGTTCTGAGCTTGGCCATAGCATAAAATACACCCGCGCGTACAATAATGATGATGTCCATCGTTTTATTGAAGTAGCCGGCTATCCTGTGATAGCTAAACCTATCGACGGAGTTGCTTCTGAGAACGTCCAGGCCATTCGGACGCCGGAGGATCTCGCAAAGTTGTCTCCTTCTTGCTGGCCGGTTCTGCTTGAAGAGATGATAGATGGGATAGAGATATCTGTCGATTTCTTGGGCGTTGATGGTGAACTTCATTATCTTGGCATTAATGAAGAGATTAAACGCTGTGCTGATTTGGACAACGAATTTGTGGAGGGACAACACGTTTTTCCGGCTCGCATCACGGAACATGAAGGCGCAAAGGCAGTTGCCTATGTACAAGAATGTTTGAGGGCGCTTGGGTTAACCAATGGCCCGTCCCACACAGAATTAAAACTCACGGCGGGAGAACCGGTAATAATTGAGACCCATTGCAGGTTCGGTGGTGATAATATAACGGAGTTGTGCAGTCGCTCCCGCGGAATTGATCTACTGTCAGAGTACGTCTTCTGGGCAACAGGTTCGGTGCCTTCGGTCGAAGCTCAGCGGCATCTTGGTGCGTCGATTTGCTACTTTGACTGCCCTCCAGGTGTCATCACAGATATTATCGGCATTCACGACGCTAAGTCTAATCCTGACGTCGTACGAGTCGAAATGAACAAAAAGGTTGGCGACTTCATTGGGCCTATTCGTCATTCTCCTGACCGTCCTGGATATCTCATCGTAACTGCTGAAACGGGCTCTCGCGCGGCTGAAATCGCAAAGAGAGTAGCCTCAATGGTTCAAATCAAGACAGAGCCTGTTTGATTTTACGGATACGTAGCTGATCTTTGATAAAGGCTGGCATCTGCCAGCCTTTTTTCGGCAGACTCCCAGTGGAGTAATTGTACAACCTTTTGTCGATAGGTTGTGATATGATAATGCGCACAGTGATGCTTCAATAATCACTAGCTCTTTTAGTGGGGACCAATGGCATATAAAGATACTCTTATTAGTGTAGGTGTACTTTTTGGGGGAAGATCGGCTGAACACGAAGTGTCAATCGCGTCTGCTACCAGTGTTGTAAGTGTTATTTCGCGGGATAAGTATAAGGTTGTTCCTATATTTGTATCGCGCGAGGGAAAGTGGCTCATGGGTCGCTTTGAAAACGGCAAGCTCGATGTGGATGTCCCAAACGTTGAGGTCTGCCTTTTTCCCGGAGGTCAAGGAGAGGCCGTATTGATCGACCCAGACGGCCAGATCAATTCAGTTCTGAAAATTGACATACTATTTCCGGTTCTTCATGGGATGTATGGTGAAGATGGATCTGTTCAAGGGCTGGCGGAGGTAGCGCGCGTTCCGCTTGTAGGTTGCGGTATTATTGGATCTGCGGCCGCGTTAGATAAACGTGTTGCCAAGAGCCTTTTTAGAGAGGCAGGGCTGCCTGTGGCTCGCGCGGTAGCGGTTGAAATCTCCAGAACTCCGTCATTCCATGATCTTGCATCGCAGTTAGGATTACCGTTTTTTATTAAGCCAGCTAGACAGGGCTCTTCCTTTGGCGTTAATAAGGTTAGCGATGAGAATAATTATACAGCCTCGCTAGCAGATGCGTTCAAGTACGATAAAGTGGTTTTGGCAGAGGAATTTATTGAGGGCCGGGAGATCGAGGTTAGCGTGCTTCAAGACACAGACAATACCTTATTTGTTTCTAGGCCAGGAGAAATTCTGCCGGCTGACGGACATGATTTCTACGATTTTGATGCTAAATATATTAATACATCTGGTTCCAGGTTAGTTGCACCTGCTCTTTTAGAGAATGCCGTTGAAGAGCGTTTACGCAGTTTCGCAAAGGATGCATTTTACGCGCTTGGCTGCGAGGGCATGGCCAGAGTCGACTTCTTCTTAGTTCGAGATACGAATATAGTTGTGAATGAAGTTAACACAATTCCGGGCTTTACAATCTCTAGCATGTACAGCAAAGCCATGGCTGCAAGCGGCATCGCGTTTGACGAGGTGGTTGATCGCCTTATTCAGCATGGTTTGGCTAGAGCTGGTCTAATATAAGCTAGTCTTTTGAAATATTTTCAATCCAAGAGCCTGTACGAAAACCTATTTTTCTATTCGCATGGGTTTGCGCTGCTCCCCAACTTTGGACCGCCGGTTGCTGGAGTTTTCCGGCTCGGTCATGGCGACGGGCTGGCTGCGCCACCGGGAGAACCTGTGTCTGGTCGCCGACACCAGCATCACCGGCGCGAGGGTGGCCCGCGAACTGGATGCGCCGGTTAGGATATTTGAAAATCCGGCTTGCATAGTCAGTGGCAATGGGACGGAGTTCACCAGCCGGGCCATCCTGAAGTGGGCCCATCAGAACGACGTTGCCTGGCATTACATCGATCCCGGCAAGCCGCAGCAGAAGGCCTTCATCGAGTCGTTTAACAGCAGCCTGCGCGACGCGCTGCTGACCGAGGATATCTTCGACACCCTGGACGACGCGCGCCGCAAGATCGCCATCTGGCGCTACGACTACAACGCTGTCAGGCCGCACTCCTCGCTCGGCAACCTGACGCCGCTCGAAGCGCTCCGAACGCTTGCGCTCCCTGATGACTCAACGCCCGGCGCGCTTGCCATGAAACCACCCGCCGACGACCAATCTCAAATGCAAAGCCAATATCTTGCATACCCCCTTGTCTGATATTCGGACACAAGCTATATTAGTTCCGGAATATCCGATCGAGGAGCTTTCAATGTTCCCAGCTCAGACACTTGAAAATGCAATCCGCGACGAGATCGCCGCAGCAGCTAGCGATCGCCCTACACCGCGTGGCGCTTGGGAGCCGGAAGTGGACTCTCTGACGATGGTGCGCGTGGTGTGTCGGGTGGAAGAGGAGCTTGCAATCAAGCTTCCCGACGATGTGATGCCGCGCGGCGGTTTTGATAGCGTGGATCACTGCGTGGCGGTCGTCATGGATACTAGCCGCAAGCTTTGGAATGCCAACAAACCTGTAGAGGAGAGAGTCTGACATGCCACGAACACCAGTCGGATTTGCTGGTCTAGATCCCGAGGCAGTGCGGCTTGGCAAGCGTCTTAAGGAGGCGCGCGAGTACGTTGGCATAACGCAAGGCGAAGCAGCCGCCCACTTGAAGGTCCGCCGCTCTGCGATTTCGGAGATGGAAGCCGGCAAGCGCGGCGTTGGGGCGTTAGAGATTAAGAGCCTTGCCTCACTCTACGAACGTCCGACCTCTTGGTTCACAGGGGAGGTTGAACCGCCGGTCCCTGAAGACGTGTCATTTCTCGCTCGTACAGTAAGTAAACTATCGGAAAATGACCGCGGCGAGTTGGCCAACTTTGCGGAATTCCTGCGGTCGCGCTCTAAGGCCGTAAAAAATGTCTAGGGGTGGCGTATCACGCGATGCGGTTCTGAAGGGGATGCGCGCTGCGTTAAAGCTTCAGCGCGATCTCGGCCTCGATCGGGGTGAGGCGCGGGGCCATCGTGTGGACGTGTTCGGTGCGATTTACCGAGAGAACGTACCGCTCCGGTTCTGCCCCCTCGAACCCTTGATGGGGGCGTACATGCGTCCCGATGGCAACCCGGGCATTATTCTAACAACACGTCGCCCACTCGGTCAGCAACGCTTTACGGCCGCGCATGAGCTGGGTCATCACATAATGAACCACGACCCGCATGCGGACGACGACTCCATCCTGCGGCGCGCACCCGATCAAATGCGTGACTACATGTGCCTGCCGCCGGCCGAACAGGAAGCCGATGCGTTTGCGTCCTACTTCCTCGTCCCCGACTGGCTCATTACCGAGATTATGAGGCGTCAGGGGTGGACGGCACAGCAGCTTCAGGACCCCGGCACAGTGTACCAGATGGCGCTGCGCATGGGCGCGAGCTACCGTGCAACCCTCTTTGCGCTTGTGCGCAACAGGGTAATTGCCACGGGCGTGCGGACGCAGCTTGCGAAAGCACAGCCCGCGACCCTCAAACGTGCTCTTGTTCCCGACGATTCACTTTCGTCCACGCGGGACGTCGACGTGTGGCACCTAACAGAGCGTGATGAAGGTACGGTAATCGAGGCCGGCCGGGACGATCTGTTCGTAGTGAGGCTGCGCGAGGATAGTGGCGCTGGATACCTCTGGAGCTTCGACGAGTTGGAAGCGGCGGGATTCGCGATCCTGAAGGACGGTCGTGAGAAGATCACCGAGGGGACGGTCGGCGCACCTACTATGCGCCATGTCCTCGCGCGCGCGGGGGATGTCGCGCCCTCGCACGGCACCTACACGGTCTGGGAGCGTCGGCCTTGGGCGCCGGAAGACGATCCCAAGCGGTGGTCGTTCGACTATTGTCCGGTCTTTACGCATGCTTCTGGACTGTTCCGGCCCCGTGGTGAGCCGGTGGGTAATGCGCAATGATGATGATCACTGCCGATCTTCGGGGGCGGATGGAGGCCGTGCGCGACCAAGGGCGCCGACCGACCTGCTTAGCCTTCGCGGCGAGCGCGGCGCATCGCGCGGCGCACGGGCATTCGAGCGAGCTGTGCCCCGAATGGCTCTACTACCACGCGACGCGGCATGACGGTCTGCGGCCCGATCAAGGCTCAACCATCGAGGCGACCTGTGTGGTGATTCCAACCGAGGGACAGCCCGATGAAAGGTTTTGGCCCTATTGCCCAAATACTAACCCTACGCCGTATCGGCCGCCGGTAGGGGCTCCGACTGTCGTGCGCTGCGATACGGGCCGGCGAAACGGCGAGGCGGAGCGTTGGCGGGGGGAGCTGGACGCGGGGCGTCCGGTCACAATCGTGCTGTTCATCTCGCCGGCATTCTATACCCCCGCCGGGTTTGTCGGCAGTGAGGCGGTCATGGGGGACGATGCCGATCCGCTCGACCGTACGCTCGCCCACGGCGTTGTTCTTGCTGGTTACGGCGAGCTGCGAGGCACTCGGTATTTCTTGATCCGCAACTCGTGGGGTCTCCGTTGGGGTTGGGCGGGTCATGCTTGGTTCCCTGAAACCTATCTCTCCCGCCGCTTCGTTGGCGCCTTCGTCATTCAACAAGGAGCCGTCGACGATGTACAATCCGATGACAGTCGCGCCCACTCCCGTCTCCGCGTGGGTTAATGCCGCCCGGCGTCTTAAAGTCGAAGGCGAATTGCACGGCCTCATGCTCCATATCGAGGACCCGATCGGCCTTAAGCCGGGGGAGGAGGCCGTGGTGTGTCGGGTCGATGAGTTCCTTCGCGATCATGACAAGTGCGGTATCAGCACGGTCTCCAACACAATCTTTCCGGCCGATCTCGATCGCGGGGACGGCATTGAAGCGCTTACCGAGCGCTACCTACCTGTTCATGAGCGTCGAATGCGCCGAAGTCAGGATGGCTCACCCTGCCGGAACGGGTGGGGTCGCTATTTTCACCGTATGGTTGCTTGGCCTGTGGGAGGACCAAATGACCCAACGACTCTGAACCAACTCGCAAAAAACATTGGAATGTTGCAGGCGATGAGAACTAAAGAGACAAGGTTCTTTGGAAACGCAACGGCAATCGCTCTCTTTGACCCGAGGCGGGATCTACGGACAAATCCGAATAGGCAATGTTTAAGCCATATCGAACTGAAACCCGAGCGGGATGGCGATACATTGCGGCTGAGTATGATGGCCGTCTACCGCAACCATTATTACATCCAGCGCACCCTGGGAAACCTGATCGGCTTGGGCCGTCTCCTTCAATTTATTACGCTCGAGACTGGGTTCGAAGTTGGTACACTTACGATTCAGTCAACTCATGCCTGCCTCGACCCAGAGCTTCCTCGAAAGGATGTTACTGATCTCCTTGAAAGATGCATGACGTAAATAGACGCTTTACATCTTGCTACTGACTGTCTGGTTAGTCGCAAAATTAGCAAACACACCAAGGGAGTAATATATGGCTAGTCAGAACAGAAAAAAACTGGCTGCGTTTGAAGATATGGGGCAGATTGAGGTCGATTTTCTCGGTGAGCATATCGTGATCGGCTGTATAGAAGGCGAGGAAGAGAGAACACGGCAGCTCGTCAAACGTCTTGAAATTGATGCCGGCGAGGTGACAAAGGCAGTCTCAGCACCAATTGACCCGATTCAGGCCATGCTTATGGCCATCATCCTCAATTATGACCTTTTAGAACAGCCCGGGCACCATGCCGTTGCAGACGATAGCTAATCGTAACAAAGGAGAGGCATATGCCGATGCGAGCGCGCCAGCAGGCGCAGCACGAACATGACCTGAAGAACCACTTTGACATCTTGTCGCTGTCGCGATTAGATCGGCTGAAGCACTACGGGCTACATTTCGCGAAGTATGCAGGGCGCTTCGCGCGTGGCGAGGCTGAAGCCAAGAGTAGGTCTGAAACCCTGACGGACGCTTTCCTAGTTGCTCTAAGCGCAGCCAACGCGCTCAATCAACAGCTGCCCGACGTTGGCAGCGGAACGGCGGATAGGGAAGCTTTTTTGGATCTGGCGTTCACCGACCAGGCGGGTCGATTCGCGGATGCGTGCGAAAAGATCGACCACTTGGAGGAGTTTCGAACGATCGCCCTAAATGCGAATGCAGCTCTCGTAGAGTGGATCGTGCGTCGCGCCGAGGTGGATGGCCTCGATCTCGATGCGCTTGTTAAAGAACGTCGCCGGCAACTCAGCCGTCGGCCGGTTTATGCGCCGGAAGGCTAATGTTTCTATCGGGTAACATAATTGCAAAGCACGGTGGGAAGTGGATCACGCCATTCGATCCTAAGCGTGTTGACTGCGCAGCCTATGAAATGCGGGTGGGCGATGAAGCATTCGTAAGTCCGGAGCTGCGTGACAGCAGGAAGCCGGGCTTATTCAATCGAATGAATCAAGGTTCCCCTGTGATGATCCCGCCGGGACAGTTCGCGTTTCTGACCACCCGTGAGTTCGTGAGTCTGCCCCACGATTTTCTTGGCTTCATTAACATGAAGAGTGGGCTGAAAAACAGCGGTCTCGTAAACGTTAGTGGGTTCCACGTCGACCCGGGCTATAAGGGTAAGCTTCTATTCGCCGTCTACAACGCTGGACCTGCAACAGTCACGGTACGATGCGACCAGGCCGCCTTTCTAATCTGGTTCGCGCGCTTGGATGGAGCGACCGAAGCGTTCGCTCGCAAGAAGGCAGGCTTTAAGGAGATCGAGACCACTCTAATGGGCTTGGCACCGGCTGAGTTACTATCTCTTCGCGCACTCAACGCACGGATGGACAAAATTGATAGCCGCTTGGGCCTCCAATCTGCATTGTTTGGGGTCCTAGTAACTATTTTAACTGGAATTGTGGCTGGGCTTATTTACACCGCAATTTCTGGGAACTGGGGGTCTTAGACCAATGGCCAATGCCTATATTTTGAACGACCAACTCGACGCTGCTGATCGAATAACAATTGAGGATGCAGTTCAGGGCGCGGGTTTGACCCCCGTGAGAGGCGCCCTAGTGAACGTCTCTTCGCTTGATCCGAACGCCGATGTTGGAGTTGTCGGCCTTCCAGTCACGCCCGGCGACGAGGCGACGGTTGATGCGCGCATGCAGGCCTTCGCCGGTGCCGGCATTCGGGTCGTTTGCATTTGGCTCCGTGAAGAGGAGGGGGCGGGCATGGGCACCCCCGAAGGGGTCGGCAAGTACGGCACTACCGTCGCTATCGACTCGCCCGATCTTACTGGAACGCTCAAGGGTGAGACTGACGTTTGGGAGGAACCGGATGGCGCGCCAAGCCCGACCCCGGTGACGAAGCGTAACAAGTGCTGATCGATTGTGAGCCGCCTCTACTCATATGTCGTCCAGCACGATCATGGATTCGCACCGAACCCTTTCTGGCGTGTGTGCACGCTTGCCAACTGCAAGCCAGTGATCCGTGCCCACGCGGCGGTCGGTGATCTGATCGTCGGTACGGGGTCGGCCGACATAGCTTTAGCTGGGCACCTCGTCTATTGGATGCGCATCGACGAGATCATGTCGTTCGACCAGTATTGGGCCGACCCCCGCTTCGCTCGCAAGAAGCCAAACATGCGGGGATCTATGATGTACCGTTACGGCGACAACATCTATTGGACTGGCTCCGACGGGACATTCCAACAGCTCAACTCGTTTCATAGCGAGGACGATGGCGGCTTAAGCGTGGCGAACCGCGAACTAGATACCGAGACGACGCAGAAGGTCTTGATCGGCTCAAAATTCGCCTACTACGGCAAGTCAGCGCCGATGATCCCACCCGAGCTGGGCTTTGTCGTAAAGAAAGGGCGAGGCCACAAATGCCGGTTTGCGTATGATGAACGAATGGCGGTAGAAGCGTGGTTAGCAACGCTACCTGAGCGCGGATACGTGGACGAACCTGGACGATGGTAACTGGATCGAGAGCTTCAATCGAGGCCTTTATTGACGATCTTACGGCTTATGAGGCGGAACGCGTCTTCAATCCGTGGACGATGAACTGTGACGCGGTCGATGTTGCCGAAAGCTTCGGCGTACGACGCAATAATCTACATGCTGTTTTATCCGCCTGCGCGGATGCAAAGGAGGTCGACGTCTGGATCGGCCGCGACCTCGGATGGCGTGGTGGGCGCCGCACGGGTGTCGCGCTCGTCGATGAGTCTTCCCTCCACGACTATGCGCGGTCAATTGAAGTAGCGGGATTAAGAAAGGCCACGGCTGGCCCAACCATGCGCGAGCGCACGGCAACCGAAATCCACCTTGCCCGCGCGCGAGTGTCACAAAAAGTCTTCTTCTGGAACGTCTTTCCGTTCCACCCCCATGAAGATGGGAAACCGCAGTCCAACCGAATGCATACGCGCCAGGAGCGCGACGTTGGACTGGGGTTCCTAACCCGCGTTCTCGAACTGTTGCCGGTGCGTCGGGTGGTGACGATCGGAAATGACGCCACCCATGCTCTTCAAGCGGCGGATGTCACATGCTACCCCGTCCGGCATCCGAGTTATGGGGGGCAGAAAGAGTTCCACCAACAGGTCAATGTGCACTATGGATTTGCGATGGAGGAGCCTTCGCAAGCTGATCTCTTCTTATAGGCATATCTGCTCAACTTGGCCTTGCACCGCTGCAGCACAGCATAACCCTCCTAGCCTTAACGTCCGCTATTGACCGCGCAGCTACTGCTGCGCTTGCATTTTTTGCCGAGCGATCGAAGGGCGGCTCGGGCTCTTCGCGTCGGGCGGCTGCATGGCAATAGGGGCTGCTACCAAAGGCGCGAAGGAAGTTGTTTGGAGTGCAGAAAACCTAGTTTCTACTGAGGTATAATCTGTTGTCACCAAATTAAAATGTCGCATGTTCCGCCATTTAGAAATGTCGCTGCCGGTGCGGATGGGCGCTGAGCCGGCCCCGGCCCGCTCTCTCCATTAAGGGCCGTAGGGGCGG
>NZ_JXYF01000335.1:0-732 GCF_000967735.1 Paracoccus sp. S4493 | reverse complement strand
CCCGGACCCGTCCGCCAGCGTGTCTTCTGGGGCCTGGCCGAAGGCGCCATCGCCGGAACGCTGATCCTGCTGGCAGGAGAGGCCGGGCTGACGGCCCTGCAGGAGGTGATCACGGTCGTGGGGCTTCCGATCTTCCTGCTGGTCTCGATGATGATCCCGGCCCTGATCCGCGGGTTCGCCGCAGAGGAGATCGACCACATCACGATCGGCAAGCGTCCCGCGCTGAGCGAGTTCGACCCCGCCGCCACCGACGAGGCCGACGCCCCGGCCAGGTGACGGGTCGCCCCGTCCCCGGCCGGTCGCCCGCGGCTCAGTCGCGGGCGTTCGCCTTGCGCAGCCGCCACAGGCTGGCGCCCAGCACGATGATCGCCATGATGGCATCCGATTTGGGCGTCGGCGCATCCGTTGCGTCACGGCCTGTCCCGGACACGCCGATGGCCTTCTGGCCCGACGACGTGGCAGGCGTCCCTTGACCGGGCGGCGGGGTGTCGGCCTTGACGGCATCGCGCTGGCCCATCGGTTCGGGGGCACCCGTGGTCGTGTCCTCGGAGGTCTGCTGTTCGATCTCGGCGTTCAACTCGGCTCCGGCCAGCACGATGAAGGCCGACAGCCACATCCAGGTCAGCAGCATGATGACCCCGCCCAACGTCCCGTAAGTCTCTGTATAGTCGTCGAAGTTCTGGACATAGAGCGAGAACGCCGCGGTGCCCAGAATCCACAGGACCGTGGCCG
>NZ_JXYF01000334.1:0-755 GCF_000967735.1 Paracoccus sp. S4493 | reverse complement strand
CGCTGGCGGACGGGTCCGGGTTCCGCCGTTCCCGTGCACAGCATGTCCACGACCAGCGACGCCGAATCCGACGAGGTGGCAAAGAAGATCGCCACGACCAGCACGGCCAGCCCCTGCATCAGCGGTGCCCAGGGCAGTTCCGCAAAGAAGGCGAACATCGCCAGCGGGACGGATTCGCTGACGGCGTTGCTGATGCTGCCCGCGGCGGGGCCCATCGCGGCACGCGCCGCCTCTCCCAGTCCGTCGATGGCCATCGCCTGCCAGCCGAAGATCGCGAACCAGATGACGGTGAACAGCGACGGCGCCAGCAGGACGCCAAAGACGAATTCACGGACCGTGCGCCCGCGGGAGATCCGCGCCACGAACAGGCCGATGAAGGGCGACCAGGTGACCGTCCAGGCCCAGTAGAACACCGTCCAGTCGCCCTGCCAGCCCCATTCGCCGGTATCCATCCCGCCGCCATGCAGCATGTCGTTCCAGAAGGCCAGGCGCGGCAGATTGGACAGGTACAGGCCGATCGTCTCGACGACGCCACGCAGAAGAAACAGGGTCGATCCGGTCACCAGCACGAACAGCATCAGGCCCACGGCCATGCCGATATTGACGTTCGACAGAAGCTTCACCCCCTTGTCCAGGCCGGCGACGATCGAGATCGTGGCGACGATCGTCAGGCTGCCCAGGATCGCAAGGCGCAACCCGGTGTCGTTCGACCAGCCGAACAGCGCCGACAGTCCCGCCGCGACCTGCGACGAGCC
>NZ_JXYF01000333.1:0-540 GCF_000967735.1 Paracoccus sp. S4493 | reverse complement strand
GACGGTCGAGGAAACCGCCATAAGGACCACCTTCGAAACTAAAAACCCATAGAAAATGGCTTTTCATCGGTCGCCTTCCCTCAATCCATTCAGGGGGCACCTACCGGTTCAGAATAGACATTCGCCTTTTCCTTAACTTTCTGGTCTAAAGCCATACTTGGTGTTGATTAATTTCAGTCTATCCCCAAAAATATCCCCGAAAATTGTGGATAACTGCCGGTGCGATTTTGGGCGTCGCGCCGGCATATTGGGAAACCGAGCTGCTGTAGACAACGTCAAGGAAGGTCTTGGAAAGATGGCCGACAGCATGCGCTTTGAAGCAAAAAGCATGGCGCAGCAGGCAAAAGGTGCTGCGGGGGACGTATCGTACACCGCCAAAGGCAAGCTCGAAAAAATATCTAATCTCGCGCATTTCGGCGAAAAGGCCCTGTAAATGCGAGGGCTTCTCAATTTTGGCGTTTGTCTAGCGTGGTCAGGCCCCAGACATTCATGAAGCTTGTGCACCCCGAGCAAACATCATTTGTAAGCGCGACGCGGCCC
>NZ_JXYF01000332.1:0-381 GCF_000967735.1 Paracoccus sp. S4493 | reverse complement strand
CCCGCCTGTCCGGTGTGCGGACCCGGCTGGTCAAGCTGGCGGTTTATGCCATCTCGGGGCTGACCGCGTCGCTGGCCGCCATCGTGCTGACCGGCCGCCTGATGAGCGGCCAGCCCAACGCCGGGGTGGGATTCGAGCTGGACGCCATTGCGGCGGTCGTCCTGGGCGGCACGGCCATCGCCGGTGGGCGCGGGCTGATCCTGGGCACGCTGATCGGCGCGGTGCTGCTGGGCATCCTGAACAACGGCCTGAACCTGGTGGGCATCAACCCCTACATGCAGGACGTCATCAAGGGCCTGATCATCCTGCTGGCGATCTATATCGGGCGGGAATGGCGCTGATGGACCGGTACCTGATCGGCATCGACGTCGGCACCGGATC
>NZ_JXYF01000331.1:0-588 GCF_000967735.1 Paracoccus sp. S4493 | reverse complement strand
AGCAGCTGCCCCGCGCGGTCGGCCTGCGACCGGGCATTCTCCAGCGCGCCGTCGGCGGCCTCGACGCCTGCCTGTTCGGCGCGGGCCACTGCCTCGGCCGACACGACGTCCTGTTCGGCGACCTTCAGCGCGGCCTGGGCGCCCTGCAGCAGGGCCTCGGCCTGGGCCAGCTTCTGGCGGGGGATGCGGTCGTCGATGCGGGCGATCACGTCGCCCTTCGCGACGGTCTGATAGTCCTCGACCTCGACCGCGGTGACATAGCCCGACAGCTGCGGGGCGATCATCGTGACCTCGGCGCGCAGATAGGCGTTCTCGGTCTGGGGGGCGGCGGTCGAGAAGGGCGGCAGGCCCCATGCGAACAGCAGCAGCAGCGTGCCCGCCAGGCCCAGGATCAGGGCAATTGCGGTCGGGACAAGGTTCTCTTTCTTCATGGCGTGGTTCCGGTGTTCTGGACGGCGGCCCGGCGGGCCATCACGTCGCGCAAAAGGTGAAGCAGCAGCACGGCCGCCGCCAGCAGGGCTGCCAGCGCGGTCAGCGCATAGGCATCGGCATAGGCGCTGACCCAGGCCTGGGCCGCGACCTGCTGGC
>NZ_JXYF01000330.1:0-1083 GCF_000967735.1 Paracoccus sp. S4493 | reverse complement strand
CCTGCCGCGCCGCGCCCCGACCGCATGCCGAACCAGCATCCCGACAACGCGATGACCAGTCCGAAGACCGCCCCCTTGATCAGGCCAGAGGTAACGTCCCACGGCTCCAGATATGCCCAGCTGTTCGCGATGTAGCTGGCCGAATTGAACCCAAGCGACGTCGTGCCCACCAGCCAGCCGCCCATGATGCCGATGATGTCGCCCGTGGCCACCAGCACCGGCATGCACAGGATCGCCGCCCACAGCCGGGGCGTGACCAGCCAGCGGACCGGGTCGGTCGACAGTGTTACCAACGCGTCGATCTGTTCGGTGACGCGCATGGTTCCGATCTCGGCGGCGATGCTGCTGGCGACGCGGGCGGCGACCATCAGGCCGCCCAGGACGGGCCCCAGTTCGCGAACCATGCCGATGGCCACGATTGCCGGGACGACGTCGCCGGCCTGAAACCGCTCTCCGCCCGAATGGATCTGCAGGGCCAGCGCCGCCCCGGTGAACAACGCCGTCAGCCCTACGACCGGCAGCGACAGCCAGCCGATCTGCATCACCTGGCGCACGATTGCACGGGGTGTCCCGAACCCCGACAGCCCCCGCATCGCGAACAGCGCCACCGCCCCGATGGTCCGGGTGGCGCGCAGGGCGGGTCGTCCGATCGCCCGGATGGGCGTCACAGATAGGTCCGCTGGTAGCGCAGCCCAAGCGAGGTCAGCACCTCGTATCCGATGGTGCCGGCGATGTCGGCCAGACGGTCGATGGGTTGATGCGCGCAGATCAGGTCAAGCCGGTCTGGCACCGCATCCAGATCGCTGACGTCCACCGTGATCAGGTCCATCGACACGCGCCCGACGACCAGACAGGCCACATCGGCGGCGAACAGCTGCGCACCCTTACCCGACAGCGAACGCAGGATGCCGTCGGCATAGCCCGCATCGACGGTGGCGATGCGACAGTCGCGCGGCGCGTGCCAACTGGCGCCATAGCCGACCATCTCTCCCCTCCGCACGTCACGGGTCTGGATCACGCGCAGCGACAGCGTGACGACGCCGCGGGCCTGCCCAAAGGGCAGCCCGCCATACAGGCCCACGC
>NZ_JXYF01000329.1:0-359 GCF_000967735.1 Paracoccus sp. S4493 | reverse complement strand
TGGCCGCGACCAGCGCCGCGCCCAGCTTGCGGGCGTCAAAGGGTGACACCTGCTTGTAGATCGTGCCCACGCGGGCACGTTCCGCATCCGACAGGACCGGCAGGTTGATCGCTCCGGGCAGGTGATCCTCGGCGTATTCCGCCGGGGCGCGAACATCGATGATGTCGTCGAACCTGGCCAGAACCGGGTCCGCCGTGCTGGCAAGCGTCAGATCCAAGATCAGAAGACGTAGACGGGCGTGCCGATGGGCACCTGGTCGAACAGGCTCATCACGGCCTCGTTGCGCATGCGCAGGCAGCCGTTGGAGACCGCCCGCCCGATCGATCCGGGATCGGTCGTGCCATGGATGCGGATGGCGG
>NZ_JXYF01000328.1:0-1897 GCF_000967735.1 Paracoccus sp. S4493 | reverse complement strand
GCAGGCGGTCGGGGTCGCCGGGGTGGGACCAGCCCTCGTCCTGCCAGTCCGGGCGTTCCTCGACGGCCACGATGTTGCGCAGGCCGCCGGGCAGCGGATAGCTGACCAGATGCCTGCGCGCGGCCATGAAGACCTGCGCGACGGGCGCGCCTCCGGTATCGGGGATCAGGGCGCGCCATGCGGTCTGGCCGGTGAAGAATGGCACCTGCTGGCCGTTCAGTGCTTCCCGATGCGTGCTGCGCAGCCCGTCGGCGGCGATGGTCAGGCCGTCGACATCAGACGCCGTCACGCCAAGCTGGATCGTCACGCACGCCTGCCGTGCCTCATCGGCCAGCAGACCGATCAGCCGGGCGCGGTGGATCAGCAGAAAGCGCGCCTCCGGGCGGTGCGCCCGAAGGTCCATGCGCAGCACGCGCCGCCCGCGTTCGTCGTTCAGCTGCACCGCGTCCGTGCGCAGCGCGGCGCCATCCAGCGCGGTTCCCAGGCCAAGCGCATCCAGCACCCGCACCGCATTGGCCGAAATCTGGATCCCCGCACCGACCTCGCCCAGTTCGGGCGCGCGTTCCAGGACCGTGACCTGCGCCCCGCGTCGCGCCAGGGCCAGTGCAGCCGTCAGGCCGCCGATTCCGGCGCCGATGACGGTCACGGGGCGGTTCTCAAGCGCGGACATGGATCGGACCTCCGGATGTGACAAGGCCCCGCACCGGGCGGGGCCTGGCGCGGCGCCGACGGCTGGATCAGTCGTCGCGGTGGACGCGTTCCTTGCGCTCGTGACGCTCCTGCGCTTCCAGCGTCATGGTGGCGATGGGACGGGCATCCAGACGACGCAGGCTGATCGGCTCGCCGGTCATCTCGCAATAGCCGAAATCGCCGGTCTCGATGCGGCGCAGCGCGGCGTCGATCTTGCTGACCAGCTTGCGCTGACGGTCGCGGGTACGCAGTTCCAGCGCGCGGTCGGTCTCCTCGCTGGCGCGATCGGCCAGGTCGGGCACGCTGCGGGCGCTGTCCTGCAGTCCTTCCAGGGTCTCGGCCGACTGGCTGAGCAGTTCCTGTTTCCAGGCCTCGAGCTTCCGCCGGAAATATTCGAGCTGACGCTCGTTCATGAAGGGTTCGTCCTCGGCGGGACGATAATCCTGGGGAAGGAAGGTCTGGGCTTTCATTACGTCCTCCGGCGGCGCCGGGCGGAGCAAAATTACCGGCACCTTGCGCGGTCCCTTAAAGTATGACGTGCTGCTTGTCACTAGGGTTCAGGGCGCTAATGATGCGCGGCGTGCAATTCGCCGCAACTTTGCGGGCAGTTGCGGCCAAGCACCTTGCGCTAAAGGAGAGTTTTCATGCAGTTCACGGGAACCGACCGCTATGTGGCCCCGCCCGACCTGGCCCTGGCGGTGAACGCCGCCGTCACGCTGGAACGCCCGTTGCTAGTCAAGGGAGAGCCCGGAACCGGAAAGACGGAGCTGGCCCGGCAGGTCGCCGCCAGCTTGGGCATGCCCATCATCGAATGGCACGTGAAGTCCACGACCAAGGCGCAGCAGGGGCTGTACGAATACGATGCGGTCAGTCGGCTGCGCGACAGCCAGCTGGGTGACGCGCGGGTGAACGACGTGTCGAACTATATCCGGCGGGGCAAGCTGTGGCAGGCCTTTGCCGCCCCCGCACGGGTCGTGCTGCTGATCGACGAGGTCGACAAGGCCGATATCGAGTTTCCGAACGACCTGCTGCAGGAACTGGACCGGATGGAGTTCCATGTCTACGAAACCGGAGAGACGGTGCGCGCCGCGCACCGGCCCGTGGTCATCATCACCTCGAACAACGAAAAGGAGCTGCCGGATGCGTTCCTGCGGCGGTGCTTCTTCCATTACATCCGCTTTCCCGATGCCGCGACCCTGCGCGCCAT
>NZ_JXYF01000327.1:0-1708 GCF_000967735.1 Paracoccus sp. S4493 | reverse complement strand
CCTGATGCTCGATGCCTTTGCGGCAAAGCAGGAGGCAACGGCATGAGCGGGTTTTCCTTCAACGGTTTTGTGGCGGGGGATACCCCCGCCACCTTCACCGACTTTCGCGTGTCGCCGGTCAGGATGATCCGCGAAGGCACGGATGCGGAAGCCATCGAGGTTTGCAGCCCTGCAGGCCGGGCGTTCTGGTCGATCTATGGCGACACCGGCGCAGGCTGGCGGCTTGTCCATGACGCCGAGGCCGACGACGCGGGCCTTGCCCTTGTCGCCCTGTCCCGGAACGCGGCAGCCCGGTTCGAGTATGCCGACCTTGAGACTGTCACTGTCGCCGGGACGCTGGCCGATCTTGCCGACCGTCTGGCCGAACGCATCCACGACGAAATCCCCGGATACGACAACCCGGAAGATTTTCGCTGTGACGACTTCGACGCGCACCCGCTGTCCGAGCTGCGCGAGCAAATCCTTGAAGCCATCGAGAGCGAGGCAGCAGCATGAACACCCGCACCACCTTCAGCGCCGGCGCACTGGTCGCACCGATGAACATCATGAGCATTTGCGCCGCCCGTGAGGCCGCGCTGACGCAGATGCAGGACGCCATCGGCACCCTGTCGGACGGCTACAGCCGCGCGCTGGACGCGGCCGAGACGGCCAAGGGAGCAACCGCAGGGCATTCCTGCTATCTGCACTACAGCGACAACGAGGCCGTGAAATCGGCCCTGTTTTCCGCCTTCGATCCTGTTGCCGTCCTGGCCCGGTACAAGCGCACCCTCGATGCCGCAATCTGGCTGCGGATCGTTGAGGAAAGCCGCCTCAAGGAAATCATGGACCGCACCGAGCGGGACCAGTTGGACAAGCAGATGGGCGCGGATGACATGCCGGAGCCGACGCTTGAGAACATCCGCGCCACCTTGGAACGCCTGACCCTCGATGCCGACTTGATTTTCATGCGGGGCGTGGCCCGCGCCTTTTCCGAACTGGACCCGGCTTTCAAGAGCCACGACGCCTTCAAGATCGGCAAACGCATGATCTTCACATGGGTCTTTGATGACAGCGGCCATTGGTCCTATTCCGGCAGGGGCGAACAGATGCGGCGCACCTTGGCCGATGTGGAGAGGGTGTTTTCGCAACTGTCCGACCAGAGAAGCTATGGCGATCTGGAAAGCGCGATCAATGCCGCCCGGCGCGGCGGATGGGGCGCGCGGCAAACCGAGATCGAGACCGAGTATTTCACCGCCCGATGCTTCAAGAACGGCAACCTGCACCTGTGGGTGAAGGATGCCGACCTGCTGCGGAAGGTCAATCAGGTCCTGGCGAGCTATTACGGCGAAGTGCTGGCCGATGCCGCAGGGTCCGACGAGCAGCCCGCCGACTTCTGCACCGGAACTGCCGTTGCCAAGGATCTTGCCTTCTACCCGACGCCTGCTGCGACGGTCGAAGAATTGCTTTCTGATCTAAGGATCAAAGCGGGCACCCGCGTTCTGGAGCCAAGCGCCGGGATCGGCGCCATCGCCCGGCCTGTCTTGAAGATGGGCGCGACCGTAGACGCTATCGAAATCCACCCTGACCGGGCAGCAGCATTGCGGGGCATGGCCCACCCTGCGCTGAAGGTTCATTGCGCAAATTTCCTGAAGGTCACGCCTGCGCCGGTCTATGACCTGATCCTGATGAACCCGCCGTTTTCGGGCACCCATTTCATGGATCACGTCAA
>NZ_JXYF01000326.1:0-1511 GCF_000967735.1 Paracoccus sp. S4493 | reverse complement strand
TTCCTGCGCGCCCGCAACCGCCCGGCGCCCGAGGTCGAGGCCCTGGACCCAGACGAACGTCGGCGCCTGGCCGAGATCATGCGCGATCCCTGACGCCGGGTCGCGCTTTCACCGCCCGCGAATTTCGGCATGATCCCCGGAAACGGGAGGATGACATGAGCTTCGAGACCATTCAGTTCGCGGCAGCCGACGGCGTCGCCACGCTGACGCTGAACCGCCCCGCGGTGATGAATGCGCTGAACACCCGCATGCGGGCCGAGATCACGCAGGTGCTGACGACGCTGGCGCCCGATGTGCGTGCCGTGGTGATGACCGGGGCAGGCCGGGGGTTCTGTTCCGGGCAGGACCTGACCGATGCGGGTGCCGCCGCCGATCTGGAGCGCACCCTGCGCGAGGAGTACGAACCGATGCTGGCCGCGGTCACCACCTGTCCCGTGCCGGTCATCGCCGCGGTGAACGGGGTGGCGGCCGGGGCCGGGGCGAACCTGGCGCTGGCCGCCGACGTGGTGATCGCCGCCGAAAGCGCCAGCTTCATCCAAGCCTTCACCCGGATCGGGCTGATCCCGGATGCGGGCGGGACATGGATCATCCCGCGGGCGGTCGGCATGGCGCGCGCGATGGGAATGATGCTGTTCGCCGAACCCGTGTCCGCGCGGCAGGCGGCGGACTGGGGGATGATCTGGCAGGCGCTGCCTGACGCCGATTTCGCCGCAGGGGTCACGGCCCGGGCGCAGGCGCTGGCCAAGGGGCCGACCGGCGCGTTTCTGGCCATCAGGCAGGCACTGACGGCCTCGTTCGGGAACGACATGCAGGCGCAACTGGCGCTGGAGGCACGTCTGCAGGGGCAGGCCGGACGCAGTCACGATTTCGCCGAAGGGGTGACGGCGTTCCTGGAAAAGCGGCCGGCGGTCTTTACCGGCCGCTAGGCAATCTGGCGAAAGACCGGCGCGGGCCCGCGATTATCAAAGAAGGGCACCGTGTCGGGCGCGGCCAGCGGCTGCTCATGCGGCAGGTCGCGGATCAGCGCCGTCAGTTCGGCCAGCACGACCTCGGTGATGAAGGGCAGGTCCAGCGCGCCTGCCTGATCCAGCGGCACCCAGTGCAGATAGGACAGCTCGTCGCAGGCGGCGCCGAAATCATCGGGGTCGCCGGCGATGTCGGCCGCATCCGCGACGAAGAAATGCGCATCGAACCGGCGCGGTCGCCCCGGTGGCGTGATCGCCCGGAACAGATAGATCAGCGGACCCGCATCGGGGGTCAGACCTGCCTTGGCATGACCGGGCCAGCCGCAGGGTGCGCCCCCCGGACGGCCGATCAGCAGCCCCGTTTCTTCGGCCAGTTCGCGCAGGGCCGCGGCAGCGATGGCGTCGGGGGACAGGCCATCCTCCTGCAGCAGGCGCGCGCGGCAGGTCGGGCCAAGGGGACGGGCCAAGGCAACTTGCGCGTCCTCGGGGTCGACGGCCCCGCCGGGAAAGACGAATTTCGACGGCATGAAGGCCGCGCCGGCGCCG
>NZ_JXYF01000325.1:0-2164 GCF_000967735.1 Paracoccus sp. S4493 | reverse complement strand
CAGCTGGATCTCGTCGATGGCCACGAAATCGGTGGCGATGTCGGGCATCGCCTCGGTGGTGGCGACCCAGTACTGGACGCGGTCGGGAACGATCCGCTCCTCTCCGGTGACCAGTGCCACGACCGAGGGGCCGCGCGCGGCCACGATCCGGTCATAGACCTCGCGCGCCAGCAGGCGCAGCGGCAGGCCGATCACCCCCGACCGGTGGTTCAGCATCCGCTGGATGGCGTAGTGGGTCTTGCCCGTATTGGTCGGGCCCAGGATGGCGGTGATCCGCCCGCGCGTCGTCATGTTCATGCCTTAGATATCGGTGCCGATGCGCTTGTGTTCCAGACGTGCCTGGCCATCGATGGCTTCCTGCTGGTGGGGATGGATCGCCAGGCTGGCGCGATAGGCCGCCAGGGCGCGAGCGTCGTCGCCCATCTCCTCCAGCATGGCGCCCAGCTGGGTCAGTGCCGCAAAATGGCGCGGCTCCAGCTCCAGCGTGCGGCGTAGGTCGGCCAGCGCGGGCCCGAACTGGCCCGCCGTCGCATAGGCCGCGGCCCGCGTCTGGAAGCCTGCCGCAAAATCGGGGGCATGGTCGGTCAACGCGGTCAGATGACCGATGGCCGACGGGATGTCCCCCATGTCCAGCGCCGCCTCTCCCCGCTGCAGCAGCAGGTCCATCGCCGGCGACCCGGACCGCGACCATTCCCGCAGGATATCGCTTTCCGCGATGCGCCAGCCTTCGCCCTCGGGCTGGGCCAGGCGCGCGAAGGCGTCGTCCAGCCCCTGGCCCGCGGCCGCGATCGGTACCACGCTTGCAATAACCACGAAAATCGTCAGAACTTTGTGACGCAATGCCGTGACGGCAGAGTGGAAATTCAGGCGGACCGCGTTCATATGTCTGGTGTAGCCCAGGCCGCAGGTCGGGCGCCAGACAAAGCGCACCAGGAGACGTGAAATGAGCGAAGTCGTGACCAAGGCCGTCCAGAAGCTGGGCGAAAAGATCGACAGCTTCGATTCTGTCGCAAAGTTCGTGATCACCGGCGAAGGCGCGATCATGATCGACGAAGACGGCGTGCGCGCCGGCGACGAGGATGCCGAGGTGACCCTGACGGCCAGCCGCGAGACGTTCGAAGGCATCCTGAACGGCGACGTGAACCCCGCCACCGCCTTCATGATGGGCAAGCTGAAGATCGACGGCTCTATGGGCGTCGCGATGCAGCTGGGCCAGAAGCTGTCCTAAGCGCCCGCGTGCAGCAGGCACCCTTCCATCAGCTTCCGGACGACCGGTCACAGCCCGCCCGCGCCTTCTGGGCGCAGGCCGGCGATGGGGTCCGCCTGCGCATGGCGCATTGGCCCGCGGATGCGGCACGCGGCAGCGTACTGCTGTTCCCCGGGCGGACCGAATATATCGAGAAATACGCCCCCGTCGCCCATCGTCTGATGGCCGAGGGTTACGACGTCCTGTCGATCGACTGGCGCGGTCAGGGCATGTCGGACCGCCTGCAGCCCAATCCCCGCCCCGGCCATATCCGCGATTTCGCGGATTACCAGCACGACGTGGTCGAGATGATCGTGGCGGCGGAACAGCTTGACCTGCCCCGTCCGTGGCATCTGCTGGCGCATTCGATGGGCGGCTGCATCGGGTTGGCCGCGCTGGAGGGCGGCATGGCCGTGCAGAGCGCGGTGTTCTCCGCGCCCATGTGGGGCATCAATCTTCGCCGGATGCAGCAGGGCGTGGCCCTGGGTATCGCCTATCTGGCCGGACGCGTGGGGCGTGGCGGCCTGACGGCACCGGGCAGCGGCGGGGCGGCGACGACCTATCCCCTGGACGAGAGCTTCAACGCCAACCTGCTGACCGGCAACGGTGACGAATGGGCGCGCCTGGTGCGCGAGGCCGTGGCCTGGCCCGACCTGACCATCGGCGGTGCCACCTTCGATTGGGTTGGCAGGGCACTGAACGAATGCGCCCGCCTGTCGCGCATTCCATCGCCCGACATGCCGATGCTGGTGTCTGTCGGCAGCGAGGAAAAGGTCGTGTCGTCGCAGGCCATCCGGGACCGTGCCGCGCGCTGGCCGCAATCGGAGCTGCTGACCATTCCGGGGGCCAAGCACGAAATCCTGATGGAAACGGATGCGCTGCGCGACCTGTTCTACGAGGCGATGCTGGCCCGGTTCG
>NZ_JXYF01000324.1:0-763 GCF_000967735.1 Paracoccus sp. S4493 | reverse complement strand
GGTGCGCCGCATCCTGGCCAATTACGAGGGCGAGACGCCGGGCGTGAAGGCGCAGCTGGCCCGCATGATGATGACCGGAAAGCTGGCCGGCACCGGCAAGATGATCATCCTGCCCGTGGACCAGGGGTTCGAGCATGGTCCCGCACGGTCCTTTGCGCCGAACCCGGCCGGCTATGACCCGCATTACCATTATCAGCTGGCGATCGATGCCGGGCTGAACGCCTATGCCGCGCCGTTGGGCATGATCGAGGCGGGTGCGGACACCTTTGCAGGCCAGATCCCCACCATCCTGAAGGTGAACAGCGCCAACAGCCTGATGTCGGGCACGGCGGGCAAGAACCAGGCGATCACCGCATCCGTGGATGACGCGCTGCGGCTTGGCTGCGCTGCGATCGGCTTCACGATCTATCCGGGGTCGGACATGGCGCTGGACATGTTCGAGGAGATCGTGGCCATGCGCAAGGAAGCCGCCGCCAAGGGCGTGGCGACCGTCATCTGGTCCTATCCGCGCGGCGAGGCGATCACCAAGGACGGCGAGACCGCGATCGACGTGGCCGCCTATGCCGCCCAGATCGCGGCGCTGATCGGCGCGCATATCATCAAGATCAAGCTGTCGACCGACCACCTGATGCTGCCCGAGGCCAAGAAGGTCTACGAGGAGAAGGCGATCGACGTGTCCAGCCAGGCCAAGCGGGTCGAGCATTGCATGCAGGCCAGCTTTGGCGGACGCCGCATCGTGGTGTTCTCGGGCGGGGCGGCCAAG
>NZ_JXYF01000323.1:0-360 GCF_000967735.1 Paracoccus sp. S4493 | reverse complement strand
CCAGGATGCGGCGCACCGTGTCGGTCATCTGCATGGGTCTCTCCTATCATTGTCGGCTGCTGGATAGCATGCGCCGGACCCGCGGCAATGCTGGTTACGCTAACAAATTCAGGCGGATGCGGTTTTCCGCCGCGTCGCGGCGCGGGCGATCGCTAAAAGCTTAATCACAGATGAATCGATTTTCTGACGAATTGTCCGCATCCTGCCTGGCAGGGACAGACCCCGACAGGAGGATGCCATGTTCATGACCACGACCCTGGCGCATTATCAGCTGCCGATCTTCGGCATCGGGTCAAGCGCGCTGGAAACCCGCATCGGCGCGGACCAGCGGACGGTCTGGATGCGCCCCATCACGGCGGG
>NZ_JXYF01000322.1:0-3460 GCF_000967735.1 Paracoccus sp. S4493 | reverse complement strand
GCCGCGTCGTCGGCCAGCCCCGCCGCGATCAGCTGCGCCTGGCCGGACGCGGCGGCGATGGGCGTGCGCAACTCGTGCGCGGCATTGGTGGCGAACTGGCGTTCCGCATCGATCCGGGCGCGGATCGTATCCAGATAGCCGTTCAACGCCCGCGGGATCGGGGCCAGTTCGATCGGCAGGTCCGGGGTCGCGACGGGGGACAGGTCCTGGGCCGACCGCCGACGCAATTCGCCCGCGAAGCGCGTCGCGGGCCGCAGCGCCGACCCGACCGCCCCGCGGATCGCCAAAGGCGCGGCCAGCAGGACCGGCAGCATCAGCCCCACCAGCCAGGTCAGGCTTTCGCGCAGCTCGTCGCGGCGCCAGGCGGTTGTGTGGCCGACCTCGACGACCAGATCGCCCGCCGGATCGGCCAGGCGGAACACCCGCCAGCCGGGCAGGTCCTGGCCGCCATCGGCGGTGACCGGCGCCCAGGGCGCGTCGGTCACCTCTACGCCTACGTCAACGATGCGGATCGCGCTGTCGCCCGGGGCCAGTGTCCCGACCTGACCCGCGCCACGGTACAGCGACAGCGACAGGCGGGCCGATGCCTCCAGGCTGTCATCCATCAGCTCGGACATCTCGTGAGAGATCACCGTCGCGGCCAGCGCCACCCCCGCCAGCCACGCGGCGCAGGCCCCCAGCACGACCCGGCGCACCAGCCTGCCGCGCAGGGACCAGGGCCGCGTCACGGGATCAGGTATCCCAGGCCGCGCCGCGTCTGGATCGCATCGGCCCCCAGCTTGCCCCGCAGCCGCGAGACATAGACTTCGACCGCGTTCCCCTCGATGGCGTCGTCGAAGGCATAGAGGCGATCCTCCAGCACCTGCTTGGACAGCACCCTGCCCCGCGCGGACAGCAGTGCGTCGAACAGCGCCCATTCGCGTGAGGTCAGGCGGATCTCGGCTTCGCCCTTGAACAGGCGGGCTCCGGCGCGGTCCACCCGCAGCCCGCCGAGCCGGCTTTCCGTCGCCGGATCGCCCGATGCACGGCGGGCATTGGCGCGCAGACGCGCCTCGATCTCGGCCAGGTCATAGGGTTTGACGACGTAATCGTCCGCGCCCGCATCCAGCCCGGCGATGCGTTCGGTGATCTGGTCGCGCGCGGTCGCGATGATCACCGGCACGCGGTTGCCGCGATGGCGCTGTTCGCGCAGAAGCACCAGCCCGGACCCGTCCGGCAGCGCCAGGTCCAGCAGGATCGCGTCAAAGCCCGCAACCTCCAAGGCCGCGCGCGCGGTGTCCAGGTCTGGCGCATGATCGACCGCATGACCCTGCGCCCGCAGGTACCGGACCAGCGCATCGGCGATATCGGCCTCGTCTTCGATCAGCAGCACACGCATCCGATTTCCCTTCGTTCCGCCAAGACATGGCGGGACGGGGGACCCGGATCAACGGAAAAGAGCGCCTCACAGCGTCGTGATGATGGCATCCCTGTCTGTAAGCCTGCTGCAAGCTTTGCCCGTCAGATCAGGGGCACGAACCACGCAAAGGCCCCACCATGCATGTACTGCGCCACCTGTCCGACCACGCCATGCACATGCAGATCCTGCAGCCCCTGGACCCCGGCTGGCAGGCCGCAGCCCTGATGATCGAAGGCCATTTCCATGACGCCTTCGACGCCCGCATGACCCTGCCCGCGGTTCCCCTGGCGGTGGCGCGGTCGGCCTCGGGCGCGGTGCTGGGGGCGGCGGGCCTGCGCGATGCGGCGGCGGGGTTCTTTTCACAGGTCTATCTGGACCGGCCGGTGGCGCAGCTGCTGTCCGAACGCAGCGGCCGTGCGGTTTACGACGACGACATCCTGGAGGTCGTGTCGATGGCCTGCCCCCGCCCCATCGCCACGCTGCCCCTGATCGAGGCCATCGCCGCCGAGGGCCGCCTGCAGGGCAAAAGTTGGGGCCTGTTCACGGCCACGACCGCCCTGGTCGCGATGCTGCAGCGGACCGGAGTGCCGCTGCTGGCGCTGGCACCGGCGCGGGCGGAATGCCTGCCCGATGCGGCCTGCTGGGGCCGCTACTACGACACGAACCCCTGGGTCTGCGCGCTGGCCGAACGATCCGAACCGCTGCGCTTCATGCCCCGCCCCTCCCGCAGCTTCAGCAAGGTCTCCCCCCGATGATCCCGATCTTCGACGCCCTCGCCCGCCATGCCCGCCAGCGGCCCGACGCCATCGCGTTCCGTGACGGTGACCGCACGATCAGCTGGGCGGGCCTTGCCCGTGCCGTCGGTCATGCGGCCGCCGGTTTCGCGGGCGGGCCCCGGACGGTCGGTCTGCGCCTTGTCGGGCTGGACTATGTCATCGCCGATCTGGCCGCGACTTTGGCCGGGTGCCGCGTGGTGCCGGTGCCGGGCTTCTTTTCCGCCGGGCAGATCGATCACCTGTTGGCCGATTCCGGCGCCACGCTGATCGACCGCCTGCCGCGACCCGACGCCGCGATGCCGCTGGCCTATGCCGGGGGGGCGGACCGGGTGATCTATACCTCCGGGACGACGGGGCGGCCCAAGGGCGTGGAGCTGGGCGACCGCCAGCTGACCGCCCAGACCCGAGCGTTGGCGGCGGCCATCGGGGCCACGCCCCGGGACCGCTATCTGTCCGTCCTGCCCCAGGCCCAGCTGCTGGAACAGATCTGCGGCATCTTCGTGCCGGTGCTGATCGGCGCCGAAACCGTCATCGCGGCCGGGGGCGCGGCCTGCCTGTTCACCGGCGACGGCACCGCCCTGGCGCGCGCGGCCGCAACCTGCCACCCGACCGTGACCGTGCTGGCCCCGCGCCAGCTGACGCTGTGGGTCGCGGCCCTGCGGCAGGGCGCCCGCGCGCCGGACAGCCTACGCTATATCGCGGTCGGTGGTGCGCCGGTCTCTCCGGTCCTTCTGGCCGAGGCCCGCGCCTTGGGCCTGCCCGTGGCCGAGGGCTATGGCCTGTCCGAGGCGTCATCGGTCGTGGCCATGACGCCCGCAGGCGGCACCGCGATGCTGCCCCTGGACGGCGTGGACCTGCGCATCGAGGATGGGGAGATCGTGGTCGACGGCCCCGCCGTCATGTCGGGCTATCTGGGCCATGCACCCCATCGCGGACCGTGGCGGACCGGCGATCTGGGCCAGCTGACGAATGGGCGGCTGACGGTGCTGGGTCGGCGCGACGCGATGATCCTGCGCGCCTCGGGGCGCAACATCGCGCCCGAATGGGTCGAGGCCGCGGCCCTGGCCGATCCGGCCATCCCGGCGGCCGCCCTGATCCTGACCGGGGACGACCGGCTGATGCTGGTCCTGGTCGCCACGGGCAGCCCGGACATGGCGGCGCTGGCGGCGCGGCTGGCCGCCCTGCCCGACTATGCCCGCCCCGACACGCTGGTCTTCGCCGACCCGCGCGAGGCCGGGCTGATCCGCGCCTCGGGCACCGCCGACCGGCAGGTGGCCGCGCGCAT
>NZ_JXYF01000321.1:0-458 GCF_000967735.1 Paracoccus sp. S4493 | reverse complement strand
CCTCGCTGCTGGCGGTGCTGGGCGTGACCAAGCAGTCGCTGAACCGCGTGCTGCGCACCCTGATCGAGGACGGGCTGGTCGACAGCCGCATCGGCCGCCGCGACCGGCGCGAACGCCAGCTGCACCTGACGGCCAAGGGCACCGCCCTGGAACGCCGCCTGTCCGAGGCGCAGCGGGCACGGATGCGCGCCGCCTATCGCAATGCCGGGCCCCAGGCCGTGTCGGGGTTCCGCCAGGTTCTGGAAGCGATGATGGACCCCGAGACCCGGGCGCAGTATCAGGCGCTTAAGGATCTTCCCGAAGACCGCTGAGGCCGCCATGACGCATACCGACTGCCACCTGCTGATCGTCGACGACGACGAACGCATCCGCGCGCTGCTGGGGCGGTTCCTGCGCAAGAACGGATACATGGTCACCATGGCCCGCGACGCGGTCCAGGCGCGCCGCCTGCTGGCGGG
>NZ_JXYF01000320.1:0-565 GCF_000967735.1 Paracoccus sp. S4493 | reverse complement strand
CTGCCCGCCGATCTGGCCGACCATCTGTGGCGGACCGAGCGCGCGAACCTGGCCCATGCGCGCCACGTGATGGTGCCCAGCCCGCATACGCGCGACATGCTGGTCGACCGCTATGACGTGCCCGCCGACCGGATCACCGTCGCCCGCCCCGGCACCGACCGCCCGGAACAGCCCGCCACGCCGCAGGACCCGCCGCTGATCCTGTCGGTGGGCATCCTGCACCCGCGCAAGGGCCATGACGTGCTGATCGCCGCGTTGGCGGCGTTAGCCGATCTGGACTGGCAGGCGGTGATCGTCGGCAACCCCTGGGACGCGGTCCATGTGGCCGACCTGCAGGCACAGATCGCCGCCAGCGGACTGGGCGGACGGCTGGAACTGGCCGGTCGGGTCGAGGCAGATCGCCTGGCGGACCTGTACCGAAAGGCCTCGATCTTTGCGCTGGCCACCCGGTACGAGGGTTACGGCATCGTCTTCGACGAGGCGCTGTCCCATGGCCTGCCCATCGTCAGCACGCGCGCGGGCGCGGTGCCGGGAACGGTCCCGGCCGATGCGGGCCTGCTGGTCG
>NZ_JXYF01000319.1:0-521 GCF_000967735.1 Paracoccus sp. S4493 | reverse complement strand
CGAGCTGTTCGAGGCGCTGAACCCCGTCTTTGCCGAGAAGTGGCAGGCCGATACCGGGCGCAGCCTGACCATCGACATGTCGCATGGCGGATCGTCGCGCCAGGCCCGCGCCATCCTGGAGGGGCTGCCGGCCGATGTCGTGACCTTCAACCAGGAGACCGACGTGGACGTGCTGGCGGAGGGCGGCCTCTTGCCCGAGGACTGGCGCGACGCGCTACCGAACGGGGCGTCGCCCTATTACTCGCTGCCCGCCTTCCTGGTGCGCGAGGGCAACCCCAAGGGGATCGAGGATTGGGACGACCTGGCCCGCGACGACGTGGCGCCCGTGTTCCCCAACCCCAAGACCAGCGGCAATGCGCGCTATACCTATCTGGCGGCCTATGCCTATGCGCTGGCGCAGAACGGCGGCGACCAGGCGGCGGCGCAGGAATTCGTGCGCGCCGTCTTTGACAACGTGCCGGTCTTTGACACGGGCGGGCGCGCGGCCACCCAGACCTTCGCCGAACGCGGCATCGGCGACG
>NZ_JXYF01000318.1:0-304 GCF_000967735.1 Paracoccus sp. S4493 | reverse complement strand
TCATAGCTGACGTTCAGCAGCTTGTCCTGCGCAAGGGCGGGGCCGGACAGGGTCAGGGCCAGGGCGGTGGCGATCAGGGGCAGTCTCATCAGGCGGTTTCCTTCTGCATCGGGGCATCGGCAAAGATCGTGGCGGCCTGGACGGCCAGCGTGACGGGGGCGCCGCGGCTCAGCGCCGGGGCGCCGCGGCGGGGCATCTGTATTTCGGCCTCGGCGCCGCCCGGATGGGCGACGGTCAGGCGCAGGTCGGCACCGGTGCTGGCCAGGGTCTGGACGCGCCACCGCCCGTCCCCGTCCGGCGCGAC
>NZ_JXYF01000317.1:0-694 GCF_000967735.1 Paracoccus sp. S4493 | reverse complement strand
ACAGCATCGCGGCGCGCCGTTCCTCGGTGTGAAAGGCCAGCATCTCTCCGACGCTTCGGGTTTCGCAGAAGGGATAGAACAGGAACTCGGCGTTGAAGCCGTAGTAAAGCCAGGTGCCGGTCGGCACGGCGCGGATCACCGCGTTCACCGCCTGGACATGGGCCGCGGGCCTGCGCGGGTCGTAACGCAGCTGCGTCACCTGCGCGGCCATCGCGTCGGGCAGATCCTGCGGCTGGTCCGACATCAGCAGGATGTGGCGAAAGCCCCGGTCCAGATGATGGCGCAGCGTCGCCGCGACGGCGGTGTCGTCCTCGACCAGGATCACGGCAAGCGGTCCGCGGGCCAGGACGGCGGGCCGCCCGGCCAGGAACGGCGCCATGTCCCGGATCGGCAGGACCGTCATCAGCGCATGACCGCCTTGACCTGCTCCAGCGCGGCGGCCAGCAGGGCGGGGTCGCCCTCTGCCTGCGACACCAGCTGCTTGAGCGTCTGCTTCTGCGTGTCGGGGATGGCCGCGCCATCGATGATGCTGTCGACCTGGGCGCGGTCGAAGCCCTCGGGGGTCAGCAGCGCCTCGATCCGGGCGGCGACGGTGGCGGCATCGGCTGTCTCGGCGGCGGCCTCTGCCGCGTCCTGCGCGGCGCTGGCAGCCTCCTGCGCGGCGGCGTCGGCGGTCAGGCCGGTGACGCCCGCG
>NZ_JXYF01000316.1:0-244 GCF_000967735.1 Paracoccus sp. S4493 | reverse complement strand
CACGCTTGCAACCCGCTGCCTCGTCGGCGATACGGTCGTCTTGAAAGGCGAGGCGGTCGTGCTGGCCCCAAGCCGCAAGTTCGACTGAGGGGTGCGTGGCGCCCTGTTGGGGGCGCATTGCAGATCCATCGCGACTGGACCGGGCTGAAGGCCGAGGCACGCGGCGCATCGGTTGCCATGGGCAATTTCGATGGCGTCCACAAGGGTCACCGCGCGGTCATCGACGCCGCCCGCGCCGCCAGCG
>NZ_JXYF01000315.1:0-654 GCF_000967735.1 Paracoccus sp. S4493 | reverse complement strand
CCCGCCGTTTCGCATGGTCGATGGCCTGAACCTCGACCTCGGCGCGGACCATGTCGCCGGGACGCACGGGGGCCATGAACTTCAGCGTCTGGCCCAGATAGACGGTACCGTGACCGGGCAGCTGTTCGCCGATCACCGCGGAAATCAGCCCCGCGGTCAGCATGCCGTGGGCGATCCGACCTTCAAAGATCGTATCCCGCGCATAAGCGTCGTCCAGATGGACCGGGTTCCGGTCGGTCGACACCTCGGCGAAAAGCTCGATGTCGCGATCGGTCACCTGCTTTTGCAGGTGCCGGACCATGCCGATCTCCAGATCCTCGATGACGATGGTGCCGCGTGGAAGATTGTCCAACATCTTGCTGCTCATCCGGAATGCCATATCCATACCTCATGCTGCATAGCAGCACAAAACATGGATGGCAACAATATTTCCGAATACCTTCGATCTGCGTTCCATTGTTGCGCCGCGACCCGCACATCGCGGCCCGCGTCGCCTCAGCGCAGCCGCCCGATCGCGAAGGTCGGCGCCCGTCCCTGCGATCCCAGCCATTCAGGCAGCATCCCGGCATCGGGCTGTTCGACGTCCGGACCGAAGGCATCCGCAGCCAGACCGCCGGTGACGAAAATCGAATCGATCCCCTGCGCCTCGGCACC
>NZ_JXYF01000314.1:0-422 GCF_000967735.1 Paracoccus sp. S4493 | reverse complement strand
ATCGGGCGGACAAAAGGCGGCATGAACACCAAACTGCACGCCGTTGCCGATGCCACGGGGCGGCCGATCGGGTTCTTCATGTCGGCCGGCCAGGTCAGCGACTACACAGGCGCCGCGGCTCTTCTGGGCAGTCTGCCGAAGGCGGGTTGGCTGCTGGCTGACAGGGGCTACGACGCTGATTGGTTCAGAGAAGCGTTGAAAGACAAGGGGATAAAGGTCTGCATCCCCGGTCGAAAGTCCCGCAGGAAGGCCGTCAAATACGACAAGCGGCGCTACAAACGGCGCAACCGCATCGAGATCATGTTCGGCCGTCTGAAGGATTGGCGGCGCGTCGCCACCCGATACGACCGCTGCCCGGAAACCTTCTTCTCCGCGATCATGCTCGCCGCAACCGTCTTGTTCTGGCTGTGAAATTCAATGAG
>NZ_JXYF01000313.1:0-219 GCF_000967735.1 Paracoccus sp. S4493 | reverse complement strand
CCGGGCCGCCAAAGCGAACCTCGATCGGCCGCGCATCCTCCTCGGCCTCGATGCCCAGCTGGTCCAGCAGATCGCCAAAGCCGATCTCGGGCAGCGGGCGATTCAGCACCAGCCCCATCGCGCCCTCGTCGGAATGCGCGCAGACCAGCACCACGGACCGCTCGAAACGCGGATCGCTCATGCCGGGCATGGCGATCAGGATCTTGCCGGTCAGGTTGC
>NZ_JXYF01000312.1:0-217 GCF_000967735.1 Paracoccus sp. S4493 | reverse complement strand
GGGCGACAGGCCGGTCGACCCCGCCTAGCGCGGGGCGGCCAGCACCATCGCCCAGAACACCGTCCGCCCGTCCGCCGCCAGCGCCTGGCCGATGCCCACGTGGCGCACCCGCGCATGCAGCATGTTCGACCGGTGCCCCGCCGACCGCGCCCAGCTGCGCATCGCGGCGCCCGCGTCGCGCTGGCCCGCGGCGATGTTCTCGGCCACGACGGAGGCG
>NZ_JXYF01000311.1:0-269 GCF_000967735.1 Paracoccus sp. S4493 | reverse complement strand
TCGAGGTCGCGCGCCGCGCCATCCTGATGTGCGGACGCGCCGGGTTCGATCTGCCCGCATCGAAATACGGACGCTGGCGCGATGTCGTGGTGGACTTCCGCCCCGACGGCGTCGCGTTCCAATGACTGACCGGCGGGGCCACCTTCCGCTGTTCGCCGAAAAAAGGTAGTGATGACGCCATGTTCCGCAGATTGATCCTTGCCCCTGCCTTCCTGCTGGCCGCAGCGTTGCTGCCGGCCGGGCCCGTGATGGCGCAGGACACCCCCCTG
>NZ_JXYF01000310.1:0-342 GCF_000967735.1 Paracoccus sp. S4493 | reverse complement strand
GGCGCGGCGCGCGACCTCGAACCCCTGCTGGGCCGCGGATTCGCTGCCGCCCTGATAGCCGGCGATGCGCATGCTGTTCTGGTCGGGGACCCCGTCCGGCGACAGCGTGAACCCGACCGAGACGGTCATCTGCGACGCCTCGACCGACAGCGCGCCCAGGTTCCAGCAGTCCTGGATCGCAAAGCGCAGCCCGTCGCGTTCCGACGGCGTCAGCGGGTCGCCCAAGGGCAGGCCCTGGGCCGCATCGGGCAGGGGCGTCGCCTGGATCGGGCTGGGGGTCAGCTGCATCATGTCGGCAGGCGGGCCCGAAGGGTCGTTCGCCGGATCCGCCGCGGCCCCGGT
>NZ_JXYF01000309.1:0-749 GCF_000967735.1 Paracoccus sp. S4493 | reverse complement strand
GCCGATCTGGGCGGCGGCCTATCGCTACAACGGCGCAAGCTACCGCTTCGTGGTCAATGGCCAGACCGGCAAGGTCATGGGCGAACGCCCGTATTCGGCATGGAAAATCGCCGGGGCCGTCGCCGTGGCACTGGTAGCGTTAGCAGCCATCCTGTATCTGACCCAATAGGGCCGAACCGAGGGGGACCGACCATGATCCTGTGCGCAGGCGAATCGCTGATCGACATGGTGCCGTCCGACGGCACCTTCCGCCCGCTGGCCGGCGGCGCAGTCTACAATACCGCCATCGCGCTTGGGCGGCTTGGCCAGGACACGGGCTATCTGTGGCCGATCAGCCGCGACCCTTTCGGCGACCAGATCCTGCGGCCGCTGGCCGAGGCCGGGGTGAACACCGACCTGTGCCCCCGCACCGACCGGCTGACCACGCTGGCGCTGGTGACGCTGACGAACGGCGAGGCGCGCTATTCCTTCTACGACGAGGGCTCCGCCGGGCGGATGCTGCTGCCCGAGGATATCGGGCCGCTGCCTGATACCGTGACCGCGCTCTTCGCCGGCGGCATCAGCCTGGTGCCCGACCCCTGCGGCGGCACCATCGAGGCGTTGATCGCGCAGCATCACGACCGCCTGCCGGTGATGATCGATCCCAACATCCGGCCGTTCTTCATCACCGATGCGGGCGCCTATCGTGCCCGGCTGGCGCGGCTGATGCCCATGGCCGACATCGTCAAGCTGTCGGCCGACGATCTGGA
>NZ_JXYF01000308.1:0-307 GCF_000967735.1 Paracoccus sp. S4493 | reverse complement strand
AGGCCGCCGCCCAGATCGGCAGCAGCACATGCTTGAAGGTCTCGTTCACGAAGCGGCTGTCGACGCGATCGACGCGCTGTTCCGCGCCGCCGATGCTGCGGCGGGCGTCCTGGTGGATGACCTGCGCCATCTGCTGGCGCGCGGCCCCGTGCCCGTCCGCCAGGGGGACGGTGTACCCCTCGGCCTCGAACCCCGACAGGAAGCGGGGGTCGTATTCCGCCACGGCCGACAGGTCCCAGGGCTTCATCGCCTCGGAGAAGCGCGGCGGCAGCGCGGTCGATGCGGGGATCAGCACGTCGTTGAACTG
>NZ_JXYF01000307.1:0-555 GCF_000967735.1 Paracoccus sp. S4493 | reverse complement strand
ATCAACCTGCGCAGCGCGTTGATCTGCGCGCAGGAGTTCGCCCGCGTCCGGATCGCCGCGGGCGGCGGCGGAGCCATCGTCAACGTCACCAGCATTGCGGGCCATCGCGGATTCCCCGACCACGTCGCCTATGCCGCGTCCAAGGCCGGGCTGGAGGGCGCGACCCGCGTCATGGCGCGCGAACTGGGCCCCCACGGCATCCGCGCCGTGGCCATTGCGCCCACCGTCACCCTGACCGAACTGGCCGCCGCCGCCTGGAGCGCGCCGGCCAAGCGCGACCCGATGATGGCCCGCCACCCGATGGGCCGCTTTGCCGAGGCCGAAGACGTGGCCCGCGCCATCGCGCTGCTGCTGTCGGACGATGCGGGCCTGATCACCGGGGCGGTCCTGCCCCTTGACGGCGGCTTCCTGGCCGTCTGACCGAACACCATCCCAAGGAGAATACCATGTCCCAAGACCTGCACGGCAAGGTTGCCGCGATCACCGGGGCCGCATCGGGCATCGGGCTGGCCGCCACGCGCGCGCTGCTGGAGGCGGGCGCCCGCGTGATGCTGG
>NZ_JXYF01000306.1:0-520 GCF_000967735.1 Paracoccus sp. S4493 | reverse complement strand
AACGCGCTGCGCAGGTTGATGTCCATCACCGTGTCATAGCCCGCGTCGGTCAGATCCAGCAGCCCCTCCAGCACGTTGGTGCCGGCGCAGTTGACCAGGAAGTCGCAGGTCCCGGCCCGGCCCATGGCATCACGCGCGGCCGCGGGGTCGGACAGGTCGGCCACGATGGCCCGGGCGTCCAGGCTGTCCAGATCGGATTGCGTGCGGCTGATGGCCGTGACCCGCGCGCCGCGTTCGGCCAGCAGGATGGCGGTGGCCCGGCCGATGCCCTTGCCTGCGCCGGTGATGATGACGGATCTATCCGTGAAGGGCATCGTGGTCTCCTCTCAATGCGGCGTCGATGTCGCCGCGCAGGTCGCGGGCGGTGGCCTGAAGCGTCAGGAAGGCCCGATGGCGCGCGGCGTGCAGCCGCTGGCTGTCGGGGTCGGGATGATGGGTGGTCAGGACGCGCGACATGGCGGGCATGGCCGATGCCAGGTCGGGGAACACCCCGCCCGCGACCGCGCCCAGCATGGCCGCG
>NZ_JXYF01000305.1:0-252 GCF_000967735.1 Paracoccus sp. S4493 | reverse complement strand
CCAGGCCGCCGTCCGACAGGTCGGTCGCCGATGCCAGGTGGCCCCGGTTGGCGCGCAGGAATTCGCCGTTGCGGCGTTCGTCGTCCAGATCGACATGCGGCGCATCGCCGGATTCGATGCGGAACGCCTCCCACGCCAGAGCCGACTGTTCAAGGTGACCGCGCGTGGCACCGATCACCAGGGCCAGGTCACCCTGCGCTGGCAGGCCCGCGATCAGATCGTCCAGATCGGCGATCAGGCCGACGCCGCCGA
>NZ_JXYF01000304.1:0-1210 GCF_000967735.1 Paracoccus sp. S4493 | reverse complement strand
GATCAGGCCGACGCCGCCGATGGTCGGCGTGGGCAGGATGCCCTTGCCGTCGGTTTCGTTGTACAGCGACACGTTGCCCGACACGATGGGAAAGTCCAGCGCGCGGCAGGCCTCTCCGATGCCCTTGATGGCACCGACCAGCTGGCCCATGATCTCGGGCTTTTCGGGGTTGCCGAAGTTCAGGTTGTCGGTTGTGGCAAGGGGCAGGGCACCCACCGCGGTCAGGTTGCGATAGGCCTCGGCCACGGCCTGCTTGCCGCCCTCGAACGGGTTAGCCTTGACATATCGCGGGGTGACGTCACTGGTGAAGGCCAGCGCCTTGCGGGTTCCGTGCACGCGAACGACGCCCGCGCCCATGCCGGAACGGCGGATCGTGTCGGCCCCGACCTGCGTGTCGTACTGTTCCCAGACCCAGGCACGGTGCGCATGGTTCGGGCTGCCGACAAGCGCGCGCAGGCCGGCGATGGGCGCGATCGGGGGCAGGGCTGGCGCGGGAGTGGCCGCAGGCGTCTCGACCCAGGGGCGGTCATATTCCGGCGCGCTGGAGGACAGCTTGGACAGCGGCAGGTCGGCCATGACCACGTCGCGATGGACGATCAGGAAGCGGTCCTCGGCGATGGTCTCTCCGACGATGGCGAAATCCAGGTCCCATTTCTGGAAGATCGCCCGTGCCTCGGCCTCCTTCTCGGGCTTCAGCACCATCAGCATCCGCTCCTGGGATTCCGACAGCATCATCTCATAGGCGGTCATATTGGTTTCGCGTTGGGGCACGCTGTCCAGGATCAGCTTGATCCCCAGGCCGCCCTTATCGCCCATCTCGACCGCCGAACAGGTCAGGCCCGCGGCCCCCATGTCCTGGATCGAGATCACCGACCCCGACGCCATCAGCTCAAGGCACGCCTCCAGCAGGCATTTCTCGGTGAAGGGGTCGCCGACCTGCACGGTGGGACGTTTGTCCTCGATCGTGTCATCGAACTCGGCGCTGGCCATGGTCGCGCCGCCGACGCCGTCGCGCCCGGTCTTGGCGCCCAGATAGACGACGGGCATGCCCACGCCCGATGCCGCCGAGTAGAAGATCTTGTCGGCGTCGGCCAAGCCCGCTGCAAACGCGTTGACCAGGCAGTTGCCGTCATAGCTGGGGTGGAAACGAACCTCTCCGCCGACGTTCGGCACGCCGAAAGCGTTGCCATAGGCGCCGATCCCCTCGACC
>NZ_JXYF01000303.1:0-697 GCF_000967735.1 Paracoccus sp. S4493 | reverse complement strand
GGCCGAGGCCGCGGGCCTGGGTGTCACGCTGGACAGCGGTGACATCGCCCACCTGTTCGGCGAGGATCAGGCCCGCTATCTGGTCGCCTGCCGCCCCGACGCTGCAGAAGCCTTGACCGCCGCGGCCCAGGCCGCAGGCGTCCCCATCGCCACCGTTGGCCGCTTTGGCGGCGACAGCGTGACCTTGGGCGACGACAGTGCGCCGCTGGCCGAACTGTCGAGCCTGTATCGGACGGCCTTTGCGGCTGCGATCCAGGGCGACATGCCCGATCACGCATGATCCGCGCGCCTTCGGGCTTTGCCGCGCTGATCACGGCGGCGGGACGGGGCACGCGGGCCGGGAACGGCCTGCCCAAGCAGTGGCGCGATCTTGCCGGGCGTCCTGTCCTGGACCGGACCCTGACGGCCTTTGCAGGATTTGAACGGATCGTTCTAGTCGTTCACCCAGATGACATGGGGCAGGCCATCGCCCGCTATGCCGGCGGCATCACCATCGTCGCGGGCGCCGAGACCCGTGCCGCCAGCGTCCGCGCCGGCCTGACCGCCCTGCAGGGCCAGGCCAGCCATGTCCTGATCCATGACGGGGCACGCCCGCTGGTCGCACCATCGGTCATCGACGACGTGATCCGGGCGCTGCAAGAGGGTGCGGACGCCGCCGCACCCGCGTTGCCCGTGTCGGACGCGCTGTGGCGGGGGG
>NZ_JXYF01000302.1:0-729 GCF_000967735.1 Paracoccus sp. S4493 | reverse complement strand
TGGCCGATGCGGTGGTGCGCGCCACCGATCCGCTGCGCGCGCCGCTGACGGCTGAAGAAGTCGCGCGGCGGCGCCCCGACAGCCTGACCCCGCGCCAGCGCGCCCTGCTGGACCGGTGGGGCTATCCCTTCGTGATGGAGGAGTTCCGGTTTCACCTGACCCTGACCGACCGGCTGTCCGCCGCGGAACGACCCGCGGTGCAGGCCGCGGTTCAGGCCTGGCTGGGCCCTGTCCTGCCGCGGCCTTTCGTGATCGCCGACCTGTGCCTGGTGGCCCAGGATGCGCAGGACCGGTTCCACCTGCGTCATCGCGCGCCCCTATCGGGCTGAAGCGCGGCCAGAAGGCGCGCGGTCCCCTGCGCAAGGCAGGCATCGTTGCACACGGTCAGGTGGGCGATGCCCGGCGGCATGGCGAAGGCGGCGCGGCGCAGGCGAGCAGCGATGTCGGCCGACCCCTCGCGGCCGCGGTCGGCCAGGCGGCGCGCCAGCACCTCCGCCGGGGCGGTGATCAGGATCACCCGCAGGTCGGGCAGCCGGGCCAGCGCCTGCGGCAGGGCCGCGCGGCTGCCGTTGAAGATCACCGACGGCCCAGTCAGCTGATCGTGCGGGATGCCGTAGCACAGGCCATGCGCCCGCCAGTCCAGCGCGAAATGCCCGCCGTCGCGCAGGGCCGCGAAGCGTGCCGGGGTGACGCCATCGAAATCCTCTCCTCCGGCGTCGGAGGGGCGGG
>NZ_JXYF01000301.1:0-1092 GCF_000967735.1 Paracoccus sp. S4493 | reverse complement strand
CATTTCATGGATCACGTCAAGCACGCGTGGGACTTCCTTGCGCCCGGTGGCGAGCTGCGCGCGATCTTGCCCGCGTCCGCCGAAGTCGGATCGACTGCCAAGCATGAGCGGTTCCGGGCATGGGCCGCACAGCATTCTCCGCGCGGCTATCGGTGCCACCAATGGCGCGACCTGCCGCCCGAGAGCTTCGCCAGCGTGGGCGTCCGCATCAACACCGTGGTGCTGACCCTTCAGAAGTGCTAGGCTCCAGACCCATTGATTTTACGTCCTTTGCGTGATTCAGGCCGCCGTAAGGAGACCTGATCGATGAGCAACCTGTTCTGGCTGACCGAAGCGCAGATGGCGCGCCTTCGCCCCTACTTCCCCAAGAGCCATGGCCGTCCGCGAGTTGATGATCTTCGGGTGCTGAGCGGCATTATCTTCATCAATCGCAACGGCTTGCGATGGTGCGACGCGCCGAGGGAATATGGACCGGCCAAGACCCTCTACAATCGTTGGAAGCGTTGGAGCGATAACGGTGTCTTCGCCCGGATCATGGTGGGCCTGGCCGCCGAGGCAACCGATCCGAAGACGATTATGATCGACGCGACTTATCTGAAGGCGCACCGCACGGCTTGCAGCCTACGTGCGAAAAAGGGGGGCGCGGTCGCCAGATCGGTCGAACGAAAGGCGGCATGAACACAAAGCTGCACGCCGTCACCGATGCTAAAGGAAGACCTATCCGGTTCTTCATGTCGGCTGGACAGGTCAGTGATTATACCGGCGCGGCGGCGCTTCTGGACAGCCTGCCGCAGGCCGACTGGTTTCTGGCAGACCGGGGCTATGACGCCGACTGGCTTCGAAAAGCGTTGCAGGACAGAGGGATAAAAGCCTGCATCCCCGGCAGGACGTCGCGCAAGAAGACCATAAAATACGACAAGCGCCGCTACAAAAGGCGCAATCGCATCGAGATCATGTTCGGTCGTCTGAAGGACTGGAGACGTGTCGCCACACGTTACGACAGGTGCCCGGAGACCTACCTTTCCGCAATCGCATTGGCCGCAACCGTTCTGTTCTGGCTGTGATCAAGAACGAGATGCCGTAACGGGGCCT
>NZ_JXYF01000300.1:0-1156 GCF_000967735.1 Paracoccus sp. S4493 | reverse complement strand
ATCATGCACCTGGCCGCGGAAAGCCATGTGGACCGGTCCATCGACGGCCCCGCAGCTTTCGTGGAGACGAACGTGATCGGCACGTTCAACATGCTGGAGGCCGCCCGCGCCTACTGGACGGCCCAAGGGCGCCCCGACAGCTTCCGCTTTCACCACATCTCGACCGATGAGGTCTTCGGGTCGCTGGGCGAGACGGGGCAGTTCACCGAAACTACGCCCTATGACCCGCGCAGCCCCTATTCGGCCAGCAAGGCGGGGTCCGACCATCTGGTCCGCGCGTGGGCCGAAACCTATGGCCTGCCCGTCGTGCTGACGAACTGTTCGAACAATTACGGCCCCTATCATTTCCCCGAAAAGCTGGTGCCTGTGGTGATCCTCAAGGCGCTGTCGGGCCAGCCGATTCCGGTCTATGGCGACGGGGGCAACATCCGCGACTGGCTCTATGTCGAGGATCACGCCGATGCGCTTCTGCTGGTCCTGGAAAAGGGCCAGCTCAACCGCAGCTACAATATCGGCGGAGAGAATGAGGCCACCAACATCGACCTGGTCCGAACCATCTGCGCCCATATGGACGAGCTGCACCCGACGGGCGCGCCGCATGCCGACCTGATCACCTTCGTGACCGACCGTCCGGGCCATGACCGCCGCTATGCGATCGACCCGACGCGCATCCGCACCGAACTGGGCTGGCGCCCGTCCGTGACGGTCGAGGAGGGGCTGCGCCGCACCGTCGAATGGTATCTGGCCAATCGCGACTGGTGGCAGCCGCTGCTGGACCGTGACGGCGTGGGCAAGCGTCTGGGGACGGCCTGATGCAGGGCTTGCTGGTCTTTGGCCGCACGGGCCAGGTCGCGCGGGAACTGGCCGCGCTGGCGCCCGATGCGACTTTTGTGGGCCGCGACCGGGCCAATCTGACCGATCCCGCCGCCTGCGCCGCCCTGATCCGCGCGGCGCGTCCGCGTGCGGTCATCAATGCCGCCGCCTACACCGCCGTGGACCGGGCCGAGACGGATGCCGAGACCGCCCGCCTGGTCAATGCCGAGGCGCCTGCCGCGATGGCGCGGGCCTGCGCGGATCTGGGCATCCCGTTCCTGCACATCTCGACCGATTACGTCTTTGACGGATCGGGCGACCAGCCGCGGGCCGAGGATGCCCC
>NZ_JXYF01000299.1:0-936 GCF_000967735.1 Paracoccus sp. S4493 | reverse complement strand
CGGCAAGCTGGTCAAGGGCGCCGATCCGCTGCATCCCGGCGTCGAGGTCTTCGTCGACGAGGAGGCCGGTCCCGAGATCGCCGACAAGGTCCGCCGCCGGGCCCAGCACTTCATCGACCGCAAGATCGCCGCGCTGTACGAGCCGCTGCTGACCCTGCAGAAGGACGAGGCGCTGACCGGTCTGGCCCGCGGCTTTGCCTTCCGGCTGGTCGAGGCGCTTGGGATCCTGCCCCGCGACGGCATCGCCGCCGAGGTCAAGGAACTGGACCAGGAATCGCGCGGCATGCTGCGCAAGCATGGCGTCCGCTTTGGCCAGTTCACCATCTTCCTGCCCGCGCTGCTGAAGCCCGCGCCGACGCGCCTGCGTCTGGTCCTGTGGTCGCTGCACGAGGGGCTGTCCGAATTCCCGGAAAGCCCGCCGCCGGGTCTGGTCACCATCCCGCATCTGCCGGTCGTGCCCGATCAGGTCTATGCGCTGTCGGGCTATCGCCCCGCGGGCGACCGGGCGATCCGCATCGACATGCTGGAGCGTCTGGCCGATCTGCTGCGCGCCCAGGACACCCGCGGCGGGTTCGAGGCCAATCCCGACATGCTGTCGATCACCGGCATGACGCTTGAGCAGTTTTCGGGCCTGATGCAGGGCCTGGGCTATTCCGCCGACAAGGGCGAGCGTGCCAAGGTCAAGGCGACCGAGACCCCGGCCGTCGTGTCCACCCCCGAGGCTGACGGCTCTGACGCGCCGATGACCGAGGAGGAATCGGTTCTGGCCGCCGAGACCCGCGCCAAGTGGGAGGCCGAGCAGGCCGAAAAGCGCAAGGCAGACGCCCCTGAAGTCGATGCTGTCGACGCGGAGCCCGAGACCGCCGCCGAGGTCGCACCCCCGGAGATGGAGGTGTTCTATACCTTCAAATGGGCGCCCAAGCCGCGCGGCAACCG
>NZ_JXYF01000298.1:0-294 GCF_000967735.1 Paracoccus sp. S4493 | reverse complement strand
CAGGCGCGCGGCCTCCTCGTTCGACCCGGTGGCATAGATGTGGCGCCCGATCTGGCGGCGGCGCAGCAGATAGGTCGCGACCACAGCCACGACCAGCAGCAGGATGGCCGGATAGGGGATGCCCGGAAAGATCACGCGCGGAAAGCCGTTCGGCTGCATCTCGACCACGCGGAACAGCGCGCCGTTGCCAAGCCGCCCGAAGCCCGCGCCCAGCTGCGAGATGGGCGTGGCCCCGGTCAGCTGCAGCGCCACGCCGCGCGCGATCAGCATCATGCCAAGCGTCGCCACGAAGGG
>NZ_JXYF01000297.1:0-1200 GCF_000967735.1 Paracoccus sp. S4493 | reverse complement strand
CGAGACCCTGGGCATCGTCGACCGGGCCTATATCCTGCATGACGGGCATGTGCTGATGTCGGGCACGACCGACCAGATCGTGGCCGATCCGCGCGTGCGCGAGGTCTATCTGGGCGACAGCTTCTCGCTGTCCTGAGCGCGCGGAAATCCGATTCAGGGTCACGCCCCCGTGTGGGCCGTTGACAGTCGGCGCGCGCTGTCACCAAATTGAGATATGCGGGTGCGGAGATGCCGCCCCGTTCAACCCGTTCGCGCCCTTGCCGGCACCAGTGGCGGGCAGGCGCCGCGACGACGGGCAACCGGAGAGGAGTGACGATGCGCTATACCATCAGCGGAAAACACATCGATGTGGGTGATGCCCTCAGCACGCATGTAAAGACCGAACTGGGCGCCACGATCGAGAAGTACTCTCAGCGTCCGACCGATGCGGCGGTGACCTTTTCCAAGGACGCGCATCAGTTCATGTGCGATTCGGTCGTGCACCTGTCCACTGGCCTGAACGTGGCCGCGCGCGGGACGGATACCGACATCTATGCCGCCTTCGAGGCCTGCCGCGAGAAGATGGACAAGCAGCTGCGCCGCTACAAGCGCCGCCTGAAGGACCACCACAAGGAACGGCCCGAACCGGTTGTCTTCGGCGAGGCAGGCAGCTATGTGCTGGCCGCCGACGAGGATGCGTGGGAATCGCAGGATGACAGCCTGCAGCCGATCATCATCGCCGAAATGCAAAGCCGCGTGCCCACCCTGTCGGTCGGCGATGCGGTGATGCAGATGGAACTGTCGGGCACCCCTCTGCTGGTGTTCCGCAACGAGAAACACGGCGGCGTCAATGTCGTCCACCGCCGCGACGACGGCAACGTCGGTTGGATCGATCCGCGCGGAAACGGCTGACCGCACGTCCGCGTCCAGACGACGCGGGACGACGGCCGCACTGGATGCCGCCCCCCTGACAGCCATGTCCGGGGGGCGGACAGCTTGGGAAAGACAAAGGCGCCATGCAACTTGCTGAAATCCTCCGGCCCGGGGCGGTCCGTTCCTTGGGACAGGTCACCTCGAAGAAGCGGCTGTTCCAGGAGCTGGCCGATCTGGCCCATGCAGAATACGGGCTGAACACCTCCGAGGTGCTGGATGCGCTGCAGGAACGCGAAAGCCTGGGGCCGACCGGGGTGGGGCAGGGCGTGGCGCTGCCGCATGCGCGGC
>NZ_JXYF01000296.1:0-260 GCF_000967735.1 Paracoccus sp. S4493 | reverse complement strand
CGCCCATCGCGGTGATCAGCAGCGCGGTGCGCGCGCCGTCGCGTGCCGCCTGGCCCTGGTGCCAGAACCCGATCAGCAGGAACGACACGACCGATGTCAGTTCCCAAAACACCACCAGCATCAGCAGGTTGCCCGACAGAAGGATGCCCTGCATCGCACCGGTGAACGCCATCAGCAGTGCGAAGAAGCGCGGCAGGCGGTCCTTGCCCGCCATGTAGAGCTGGGCATAGACGACGACCAGCAGGCCGATCGCGCTGACC
>NZ_JXYF01000295.1:0-919 GCF_000967735.1 Paracoccus sp. S4493 | reverse complement strand
GACCCCCGGAATGCCGTTCGGCACGTATTTGAAAGACGATCGCGCGCGGGGCGTGTCCTTGCCCGTGGCGTCGATGCGAAACGGGCAATGGTCGGACGAGAAGATGTCGAAGGTCCCGTCCCGCAACCCCTGCCAGATCGCCGCCTGGCTGTCCGCATCGCGCGGCGGCGGGGAACAGACGTATTTCGCGCCGTCGAAATCCATGTTCAGCCCGCGCAGGTCGTCGGCGGTCAGGGCGACATATTGGGGGCAGGTCTCGGCGTGAACTTTTAGGCCTCGGGCCCGGGCCCATTGGATCTGCTCCATCGGGTCGCGGCCCGAGACATGGACGATCACCACCGGCACGTCGATCAGCTGGGCGTGGCTGATGGCGCGGTGCGTGGCCTCGCGTTCGGCGATCTGGGCGTGGGCCTGACCGTGGTAATAGGGCGCGGTGCGGCCCTCGGCCTCCAGGCGCCGGGTCAGGTGCCGGATCGCGTCATGCCCTTCGGCATGGACCATGACCAGGGCGCGTTCGCGGCGCGCCACCTCGAACACGTCCAGGATCTGGGCGTCGTTCAGGACCAGATCGTCATAGGTCATGAAGACCTTGAAGGACGTGTACCCGTCGCGGACCAGCGCCGGCAATTCCTGCCCCAGCACCTGGGGGGTGGGGTCGGTGACGATCAGGTGGAAGGACACGTCGGTGTGGCAATGCCCCTGCGCCTTGCGATGATAATCCTCGACGCAGGCGCGCAACGACTGTCCTTTGATCTGCAGGGCAAAGGGCAGCACGGTCGTGTTGCCCCCCGCCGCCGCCGACCGGGTGCCGCTGGCGAAGCCGTCCGCCATGGTCGTGCCGTCCGAGGTCGGCTGGTCCAGATGCACATGCGCGTCGATCCCGCCCGGCAGGACCAGCAGCCCCGTGGCGTCGATCCGG
>NZ_JXYF01000294.1:0-490 GCF_000967735.1 Paracoccus sp. S4493 | reverse complement strand
CTGGTGACGGGGGCGGGGCCGATCGGGCTTGGCACCGCGCTGTTCGCGCGACTGGCCGGGGCCCAGGTGCATCTGATGGATCTCAGCGACCGGCGGCTGGCGCTGGCGCGGCGGCTGTGCGGGTTCGACCTGCTGCACCGTCCGGGCGACGACATCCTGACCGGCGAGTTGGCGCAGGGCTTCGATGTCGTCTTCGACGCGACCGGCAGCGCGCCGGCCATCGAGGCGGGTTTTCCCCTCGTGGCCCATGGCGGCAGCACGGTGCTGGTCAGCGTGGTCAAGGGCGACATCCGCTTTTCGGATGCCGAGTTCCACAAGCGCGAGGCCCGCATCATCGGCAGCCGCAACGCGCAGGCCCCCGATTTCGACCGGGTCATCGACGCCATTCGCGACGGGCTGATCCCCACCGATGCGCTGCTGTCCGAGGTCGTGCCGCTGGCCGATCTGCCCGACCGTTTTGCCGCGCTGGTCGATGACCGCGACGACATCG
>NZ_JXYF01000293.1:0-614 GCF_000967735.1 Paracoccus sp. S4493 | reverse complement strand
GCCCCCGTCACCAGCGCCAGATCGCCCGGCCCCACGCCCGAACGCGCGACGGCATGGGCGCCGATGGCCAGGAACTCGACCATCGCGGCCTGATGCACGCTCAGCCCGTCGGCGGGGTACAGGTTGCCCGCCGGAACCGCGATCCGCGCGCACATGCCGCCGTCGCGATGCACGCCCAGCACCGCGATCGCGGCGCAGCAGTTGGGCTTGCCGCGCAGGCAGGCACGGCAGGCCCCGCAGGACAGATAGGGGTTCACCACGACCAGGCGCCCGGCATCCGGTCCGCTGGCCACATGCCCGGACAGTTCGTGCCCGATCACGCGGGGATAATCCAGATAGGGATGCTTGCCCTCGAAGATGTGGTAATCCGTGCCGCAGATGCCGATGGCGGCGATGTCGACAAGCACCCAGCCCTCGGGGGCATGGGTCGGCAGGGGGCGCGTCTCGATGCGGAACCGGCCGGGTTCGACGCAGACGCCGCATGCCATCGTGGTGGCGGATGCGTCCTTCATTGCACCGGCTCCGGCCTGCGGGCGGACCAGTCGGACGGCAGCTCTCCCTTGACGATCAGGCTGAGGACGTCGTCCTTGCTGACATCGCCGATGGCATGGGCG
>NZ_JXYF01000292.1:0-5036 GCF_000967735.1 Paracoccus sp. S4493 | reverse complement strand
ACCAGCTTGCCCTGCGCGAAAGGCGGCGCCTGATAGTGCAGGCCCCGGACCGTGCCGGTCTGCGCGGACATGGAATGGTTGTCCTGCACGAATTCCGGCAGCACCACCCCGGCATCGGCCAGCGTCTTGCGGTTCCAGCTTTCCGAGAAGAAGCCGCGCGCATCGCCATGACGGGCCGGTGTCAGCAGCAGCACTCCGGGCAGCGGGGTTGTTTCTACTATCACTTACTCTTCAGTCAAAATGGATTTTTCAAAAGATTTATATCATGCAGTGGGTTAGAGGATATAAATAACAGAAACGAAGACCTGTCTTGCACAGTTCAAGTGGCAAATTCATCACAATACTCAACCTAAGATTGCACAAGTAGTTGAGTCTCTGTGAATAAATCATGGATGCTTGCGAACCCTCTGACATATCATCGGGCCTCATAGTTGCAGACATGGTCATAATTGCATTCCAATTAAGCTCCATCTTTCCACTGACTACAATTGAGCATGGCTGTCTTACGCAATAGCGTGGCTGGACGCGTATCGCTGTCATCACCATTTTTGTCGGAACGGATTATAACTATGCTGCACGGACCGTCTATCAGCGCGGATGATCGAGAGGGCTTTTGCGATCTGCCAGCCGCTACCGACAGCCAGGCGGCCTTTCTGGCGGGCAGCGACCAAGGCGATCCGGTCCGCGCCCACATCGAACAGGTCGTTCTGGACGCACCGTCCGACATTCTGGCCACCACACGGCTGCAGCATGCGTGGCAGCAACTGGCCGAACGGCACGAAACGCTGCGGACGGTTCTGGTCACCGACGACACGGGCGTCCTGCGGCTGGACGTGCGGGACCGCGCAGAGGTGCGTCTTGATCTTGCCGACCTGTCGGACGCCGCGCTGGACGGGTTTCTGGACGCGGACAGGGCGGCCGGCGTGGACCCGACCGAGGGGCCGGGCTGGCGCGTCACGCTGGCCGACCTGGGTGCGGGGCAGGCGCGGATGGTCTGGACCATTCACCACGCGCTGATCGACGGCACCAGCATCGCGCTGGTGCTGACAGAACTGTGGCGGATCCTGGCGGGCGATCCACTGATGGCACCCGACATAGGCTTCGTGCAGGCCATCCGCGAACGCCATCTGGACGAACCGCAGGCCCGCGCCGCCTTTGCCGCCACGCTATCCGATGAAACCGTCGCCGCGGCGTTTCCCGCGGCCCCGGCCAAGACCCACGGCCCGATGCACCAGAACGACCTGACCTTGTCGATGGCCGCCTCCGACGCCGTCCGCCGCCTGGCCCACGCTGCCGAGGTGACCACGCTGACGGTGGTGCAAGCGGCTTGGGCGATGCTGCTGATGCGCTGGACCGGGCGTCCGGGCGCGGCCTTCGGTCTGGTGGAATCCGGCCGCGGTCACATTGACCGGGTTGCGGGCTGCCTGATCACCACCGTTCCATTTCAGGTGCGGCTGGACGATATCGCCTCCTTTGGCGACCTGCTGGCGCGCCTGCGGGCGCAGACGCTGCAGCTGCGGCCGCATTCCCACGCCCGCCAGACGCTGATCCGGCAATGGTCCGGTCGCCAGGGACGCGCGCCCTTGTACGACACGGTGCTGATGTATCAGCGCGGGACGCTGGCCGCCCGACTGGCGGCCGACGGCTGCGGCTGGACCGGCGTCCGCCTGGTCGAGGAGGGTACGGCCCTGATGTCGCTGTCGGTCCATGACGAAGGCGCGCTGTGGATATCGCTGGAACATGACGCGGCCAGGCTACCGGGGGACATGCCGACCCGTATTCTGTACCAGATGGCCAGCCTGCTGCAGGCGATGGGCAATGCCCGCCCCGACACGCCCCTGTCGGACCTGGCCATGCTGGACGCGGACGAGCAGGGCCGGCTGCAGGCCCTGGGCCGCCCCGACCGCCCGGTGCCGGCAACGCTTGCCGACCTTGCGTCGGCGTTCGAGGCGACGGCCGCGCGCCACGGCGACCGGACCGCGGTGACCGAGGCACAGACGGGACTGTCCGTCGATTTCCGCACGCTGGACCAGCAAGCCAATGCACTTGCGGCGAAGTTGGCCGGATGCGGCATCGGTCTGCAGGACGTCGTGGCGGTCGCCCTGCCCCGATCCGTGCGCCAGATCGTGGCGATGCTGGCCACGCTGAAGGTCGGCGCGGGTTTTCTGCTGCTGGATCTGGACCAGTCGCCCGATTACCTGTCGGGCCTGATCCGGCAGGCGCGCGCCAAGGCGATCGTCGTCCAGCAGGACACGCCGCTGGCAGCATCCGTGCCGAACGTGGTGATCGCCGATGACGCCTGTCAGGCCCACGCCCCGCCGCGTCCGGCGCTGGATGCGGACAGCCTGGCCTATATCACCTTCACCTCGGGCTCCACCGGGACGCCCAAGGCGGTCCGGGGGCTGAATGCTGCGCTCAGCGCGCATGCCCACGCGATGGCAGACGCCTATGCGCTGACGGAGCGGGACGCGGTCCTGCAATTCGCGACGCCCAGTTTCGACGTCGCGCTGGAGGAGGTCTGGCCGACGCTGCTATCCGGCGCGCATGTCGTGCTGCGCGATGCGTCTCCCCTAGGGTCGATCCAGGGTCTGCTGGATCTGGTCCGCCAGCATGGCCTGACGGTTCTGAACCTGCCCGCCAGTTATTGGCAGCAGATGGTGGCCGAACTGCGCGATCATCCCCGGCCCTTGCCGGACAGCCTGCGCCTGCTGGTGACGGGCAGCGAACGCGTGCCACCCGCTGCTTTCCGCGAATGGCTGCGGCTGGCACCGACCGTGCAGTTCGTCAACGCATACGGCCCGGCAGAGGCCACCGTGACCAGCACCCTGTGGCAAGGGTCGTCCCTGACAACCGGGTCCGAGGTTCCGATCGGGCGTCCCGCCGGTCACGCCCGCGTCCTTCTGCGCGCCCCCGACGGCACCCCCACACCATTGGGCGGCGAGGGAGAGATCGTCATCGGCGGCCACGCGGTCAGCGGCGGCTATCTGGACGATCCCGAATCCACCGCGCGGGCGTTCATGACAGACACAGAGGGTCGCCTGTACCGCAGCGGCGATCTGGGCCGCTGGTCCACAGACGGACAGCTGATGTTCCTGGGCCGGGAAGATCGGCAGGTTAAGCTGCGCGGCCAGCGGATCGAACTGGGCCAGATCGAAAGCGCCCTGGCCGCACAGCCCGGCGTGCTGCAATTCTTCGTCGACCTGGACAAGGGTCCGCCGCCGCGTCTGCTGGGCTGGGTCGTCACCGATGACGGCACCGACGTCACGCGGATCGCGCGTGATCTGCGCGACCTTTTGCCGGCCTATATGGTGCCGCGGCTGATCGCGGTGGACGACCTGCCGGTGACCGCGAACGGCAAGATCGCGCGTGACCTGCTGCCCCGCCCTGCCGCCGCCGGTCCCGCGCCGGGCGCCACGCAGGCGGAACCGCAGGTCCTGGCCGTGGCGGACTGCATGGCCGATGTGCTGGAACTGCCGCATGTCGGCCCCGATGACGATTTCTATGACCTGGGCGGTGATTCCCTTCTGGCGCTGCGCCTGATCAGTCTTGTGCGGACCCGGACCGGGCTGCGCCTGCACACCGCCGACGTCATGCAGGCCCCCACCCCCGAGGGGCTGGTGCGCCTGCAGCGCACGACGCCGGACCGGCCCCGTTTCCTGATCCCGACCCAACCCCTGGGCAGCCGCGTGCCGATCATCGGCGTGCATGTGCTGGGCCGCAGGCAGGCGCTGTTCCGACCGTTGTCAGACGCCCTTGGCCCGGATTACCCGGTACTGGGCCTGACCATCGGCGTCCCCGAGGACGGGTTGGATATCCGGGTCGAAGCCGTCGCCCGCACCTATCTGGAGGAACTGGACCGCCACCTGCCGGGACGGCCCGTGTGCCTGGCCGCCGTGTCGATGGCGTCCTATTTCGCCTTGGAACTGGCGCAGCAATTGCGGCGGGCGGGGCGTGACGTGCCCTTGCTGGTGGTGCTGGATGCCGCGGGTCCGGGGGGGCGGCCGTCGGTCCGGGGATGGGCCAAACTGCGCGCCCACCTGGGTCAGCTGCGCCGCCACGGCCTGCGCCATATCGCCGACACGCTGCAAAACCGCCGCCCGCACGACCAGCCCGAGGCGCGCGACCTGTTGCCGAACCAAGATCCGACCGTCGACATGGCCCAGTTGATCGAGGCGAATGTCCAGGCCGTGGTCCATTACGACCCTCAGCCCTACGACCGGCCCATCGCGGTGTTTCGTGCCGATGCCAGCTTCTGGGATTCGCCTGAAGGCAAGCGACAGGGCCTTGGCTGGGCGCAGATCGCGGCGGGCGGATGGACGCTGCACGACCTGCCGGGGACGCACCTCTCGATTCTGGAGCCGGGCAATGTCGAGGCCCTTGCCGACCATCTGCGCCGGCTTGTGCCGCCGGACCCCTCCGCACCCCCCTTGAAGGAGCCATGATGCAATTCGCAATCGGAGCCTGCCCCGAATTGCGCCGTTGGCCAATGGATTGAAGCAAGATCCGGGTATCAGCGGAAATAGGTTTGAAATGCTGGGGTCTTACGGATAATTCGGCGAGAAAATGCCGCCGCAGCCCTAGTGCGGCCTCAACATCAATAATTTCCTATCCCTTCCGTTAGGCCCTCGCACACAGCGACGGGGCAACACACGTGAAGTCCACCCTTGTGGACGTGGTAAACGTCTTCACTGAAATCTTGTCGCCCTCGGCCGAGACGACATCGTAGCCACCTGGTTCACGGCGACCGCAATCTGCCCGCGCATGATTATCGCGGTGTATAGCTTGCCGATGCGGCCCGTCAGGTGGCGCAGCTCGGCAACCTCGGCGCCTCAGGACAGCTCCTTCTCGAACCATTGCAGGGCTTCTGCCAGCAAGCGGATGATCTGAACCTGGCTGAGGCTCATGGGATTAGGTTCCGATATTGCGCGGCGTGCCATCTGGTCATGATACCGCACCGTTTACGCGCGTTGCCAGCTGCTGGAGCCTTTCGTCGTTCCAGCCGAAGCCTTTCGGGCTTCCTAGGGTCCAGACTCATT
>NZ_JXYF01000291.1:0-240 GCF_000967735.1 Paracoccus sp. S4493 | reverse complement strand
GACACCAACTCCGGTGAGGCCGAGCATGTCTACAGTGGTGATCGAAGAACCGTCGCTGGACACGGGTACGATTACGGGAATGTTGCCGTTGTCAGTGACCTGCGGCTGTCCGTCAAAGTTGTTGATCCTGACCTGGCTAAATCGATTGGCTGTCTCCCCTTCAACAACAAATGTATTTTCCGATATCTGAGCAGTCAAATTAGTCGGGCTTGGCAAAATCTCAACAGTTTGATCTGCAAA
>NZ_JXYF01000290.1:0-413 GCF_000967735.1 Paracoccus sp. S4493 | reverse complement strand
CGCTGGCGCAGGGGCTGACCCACGAGGCCGAGCGCATGCTGGGCCATTGGCACCGCATCGAGGGTGAGGTCATCCACGGCGAAAAGCGGGGCCGGGAACTGGGCTGGCCCACCGCGAACTTGGCGATGGACGGGCTGCACCTGCCGCGCCTTGGCGTCTATGCGGTGTTGGTCGACATCATGACCGGCCCGGACCGCGGCCCGTGCAAGGGCGTGGCCTCGCTTGGGGTGCGGCCGATGTTCGGGGTGAATACCCCGAACCTTGAGGTGAACCTGTTCGATTTTTCGGGCGATCTGTACGGACAGCACCTGTCGGTCGCCCTGGTCGATTTCCTGCGCGACGAGGCCAGGTTCAACAGCCTGCAGGCGCTGATCGACCAGATTGAGCAGGACGGCGCCCAGGCCCGCGCCCTG
>NZ_JXYF01000289.1:0-654 GCF_000967735.1 Paracoccus sp. S4493 | reverse complement strand
ACAAGCTGGCGATCCTGTCGTCGATCGCCTTCGGCACCCAGGTCAACTTCGACGCGGTCGAGATCGAAGGCATCGAACGCGTCAGCATCGACGACATCCACCGCGCCCGCGACATGGGCTACCGGATCAAGCTGCTGGGCGTCGCGCAGATGACCGCCCGCGGGCTTGAACAGCGCATGTCGCCCTGCTTGGTGCCCGCCGACAGCCCCCTGGGGCAGCTAGTGGGCGGCACCAACATGGTCGTGATCGAGGGCGACAGCGTGGGCCAGATCGTCCTGCGCGGCGCGGGCGCGGGCGAAGGCCCGACCGCCAGCGCGGTCATGTCTGACATCGTCGAGATCGCGCGCGGTGTCCGCATGCCGGTCTTCGGACAGCCTGCCGGATCGCTGACCGCGGCTCAGCCCGCCCGCACGGCCGTGCCTGCAGCCTATTACATCCGTCTGGAGTTGCAGGACAAACCCGGTGCCTTGGCCAAGGTCGCTACGGTCCTGGGCGATGCCGGCATCTCAATCGACCGGATGCGCCAGTACGGCCAGCACAGCCCGGCGAGCGTTCCAGTCCTGGTCGTGACCCACAAGACCACGCCCGAGGCCATCGACTACGCCATCGAGGCCCTGCCCCGCACCGGTGTCCTGGTCAGCGACCCGGTCGAGC
>NZ_JXYF01000288.1:0-806 GCF_000967735.1 Paracoccus sp. S4493 | reverse complement strand
ATGCCGCCCGCGACGGCGGCCTCGAACCGGATCACGCGGCCCAGGCTTTCGGCCAACTGCGCCAGGTGGTGGCCGTGCATGGCCAGCAGCGCCTTGTTCGCGGTCACCACGTCCTTGCCGGATCGCAGCGCGGCCTCGATGCTGTCGCGCGCGACGCCCGCATCCCCGCCGACCAGTTCGATGAAGACATCGACGTCATCGGCGGTGGCGACCGCCATCGGGTCCGCCTCCCATCGATAGGTCGACAGGTCCGCGTCGCGGTTCTTCATGCGGTCGCGTGCGCTGACGGCGGTGATCGCCACCGGGCGACCCGACCGCATCGCCAGCAGGTCGGCGTGTTTCTGAACGATCTTGACGACACCGATCCCGACGGTGCCAAGCCCGGCGATGCCGAGGCGGAGGGGGGACGACATGAGTGCCTCTCATCCTTGATTTTGCGGGTGTTAGCGCGCCGGGCCGCGTGTTGCAACGCGCGATGCGGTCGCGGCGCGGTCCTGCGGCATGCGTGCCGACGAACCGATCACGGGTCGGCGCCCGCCCATTCCCCATCGATCCCGGTCCGCCGCATCACCGACACGACCTGGCGCGCCGCCTGCAGGGTCAGGTCGCGGACCTGCAGGACGTCTTCCGCGCCCATGTCATGAGGATGGCGTTCCCCGCGGGTGTTGATGAAGGTCGGGTGCCACATGCCTGGCCGTGCCCCCGGCCGCCAAGACGCATGGCACAGCAGGTTGCGCATCCGCCGCAGGTCGGTCAGCGTCGGTGGCAGCGCACCCAGCTCGACCCCCTCGCTGCGGCGGGCGGCG
>NZ_JXYF01000287.1:0-1099 GCF_000967735.1 Paracoccus sp. S4493 | reverse complement strand
AGGCGGGCGGCAAGGGCGGCTGGATCACCCGCGCCGAGGAGTTCATGGCCCCCCGCTATCGCCTCAGCGAGGCTGAGCACCGCCAGAGGACATCCGCATGGGCCTGATCGACCGCTTCATCGGGATCGCCCCGACCGTCACCGCCCTGGGCAGCGCCGCGACCGGCATGGCCGAGGTCTTTACCCAGAACGCCACCCGCCGGATGGAACTGGACGAGGAGGCCTATGCCCGCGCCATCGCCCAGCACGGCCAGGAATTCGCAGTGCCGCGGCAGGGCTGGTTCGACGGGTTCGTGAACGGACTGAACCGCCTGCCGCGCCCGCTGCTGGCCTTGGGGACGATGGCGCTGTTCATCTATGCGATGGTCGAGCCGATCGGATTCGGCATCCGCATGGAGGGGCTGCAGCGCGTTCCCGAACCGCTGTGGTGGCTGCTGGGCGCCATCGTGGGGTTCTATTTCGGCGCGCGCGAGGCGCATCATTTCCGCCACCGCGTCTGGCCCGCCCCCGTGACCGAGGAGACGACCATCGTCCCCGGCACCGTCACAACGCCAGTCGCCATTCCCGCGGACGACTTTGCCGACAATGCGGCCCTGCGCGACTGGCTGACGACCCTGCGCGAATAGGCCGCAAGGCCCGCACGCAAAACTGAGCGACCGGGACCAAGGGGGGGCTTTTCCCCCCTTGGCCGCATCCCTATGCTGTCGGGAAACAAAGGATGCCCGCAGATGATCGCTGAACTTGGCCATTTCGCCCTGATCCTGGCCTTCATGGTCGCGATCTATCAGATGACCGTGCCGATGATCGGCGCCGCAAAGGGATGGCACGGCTGGATGGACAGCGCCCGGCCGGCGGCCATGGCCCAGTTGCTGCTGATGGTCATCAGCTTCGGCGCGCTGACAATTGCCTTCGTCACGTCCGACTTCTCGGTCCTGCTGGTCTACGAGAACTCGCACACGCTCAAGCCGATGCTCTACAAGATCAGCGGGGTCTGGGGCAACCACGAGGGCTCGATGCTGCTGTGGGTGTTGATCCTGGCGCTGTTCGGCGCGGCGGCGGCGCTGTTTGGGGGCAACCTGCCGCCCAGCCTGCGGGCGCGG
>NZ_JXYF01000286.1:0-566 GCF_000967735.1 Paracoccus sp. S4493 | reverse complement strand
GCCGCCCTTGCCGCCCGCCTTGCTGCGCGCGTACTTGCGGCTGGCCGGGCGCTGATCGGCCAGCGCATAGTAATAGTTGCGCCGCGCGATCCCATAGGCGTCGACCAGATGATCCGGCGCGGCCTCGGCCGCGTCTGCCACGGCCGCGATGGTCATCGGTCCGACGACCCCGTCATCGGCGGTGCGAAAGCCCATCCGGCTGACCAGGCGCTGCAGGATCTTTACCGCATTCCCGCCTGCGTTGACATACATGTCAAAGACGCTGGCCTGCAGCGGTTCGGGCAGTTCGGCCAGGCGCGGCTTGCGAAAATAATGCTCGACGAAGATCTGTTCGGCCTGCGCCCGCGTCAGGGCGCGCACATCGGCGGCGTCGATGCGGCCATCGCGGTTCAGGTCCATCCCCAGGGACTGCATCGTGCCGATGGTGACGCCAAAGTTGGTGGCCCCGCCCGGATCGTCGGGGTCGTTCACGTACCCGCCTTCGCGGGCAACGATCTGACGGGCAATCTGTTCGACGCTTGGCATGACACCCCCATGTCTGACGCGCGCCCCGGATCGGGGCCGCA
>NZ_JXYF01000285.1:0-421 GCF_000967735.1 Paracoccus sp. S4493 | reverse complement strand
CCCCCCGCCGGGATGGGGCTGCGCCCCTCCCGGACCCTCCCCCAGATCAGGCAGGCATTTCATGCGACCAGGGCGGGTTTGCGCCGGGGCGCGAAACGGTGACGGCAGCGGCCTGCGCGCCGAGCGTCAGCGCCGCGTGGATCTGGGCGGGGGTGATCGCCGCGATGGCGTCCTTGGTCAGCAGGCCCTGGCGGTCCAGCGAGGCCAGCACGCCCGCGTTGAACGTGTCGCCCGCGCCGATCGTGTCGGCCACGGTGGCGCGCACGGCGGGGGCGTGAACGGTCTCTCCGGCCCAGATCGCCTTGGCGCCGGCCTCTCCTCCGGTCTGCAGGACCAGCTTGGGGCCGGTGGCCAGCACCGCGCGGGCGGCGTCTTCAGGCGACAGGTCGGGGTGCAGCCATTCCAGATCGTCGGCCGACAG
>NZ_JXYF01000284.1:0-1592 GCF_000967735.1 Paracoccus sp. S4493 | reverse complement strand
TTACTTGGGGAATGTGGGTTCAGGTGCCTGCATCTTTGACGGCAAGGCCATTTTACGCCCGCCTTGGATATATCGAAGTCCGCGATGTGCTTCACGGCGAGGAACGGACGGTCATTATGGAAAAGCGGATTGGTTAGGCAGCTCCCCTGCCGATCCAGGCGCCTGGCATTTCATCGGCAGCTTTTAAAGGTAGGATCGTGAATATGGGCATGTGGATTGCAATCGGAACGGCCATCGGCATCGGGGTCGGGGCTGCCATGGACAACATCAGCATGGGTGCGGCCATGGGGGTCGCGATGGGCGCGGCCCTGGGCGCAGTCCTGTCGGGAACCAAGCGGGACCGCGACGACGACAGGAAGCTCTAACTCAACCCCCGGCTGCTGCCCCGTCGATATTGGGTGTTATGCGCCGGAACGGAGAGGGGGGTGGGGATCAGCCGGGGGTTGTGGGGCTAGCGCAGGCGGGACGGCCCCCAGCAAGCCCCTGTGAGCCTGCCCTGAGATTGGCTCAGCCCCGGCCTACCCTTCATAACCCGCTAAGATCAGCTCTTAGTGTACTATTTTGCCCCTTTCGGCATCAGACGCTTGGCTTGCCATGGGACTTCTTTAAGAGCGTGGTACGCGCCATTCTCATTTCGCTCAATTAAAAGAGATCAGATATGTCACTGCCATTTTCCGGAGGCTGAATTGTGAGCCTCCGCCAAAATTAATGGGTAATAATCCTATATCTCTAGCACACCAGCTTCGATAGCGAGAATAACGCAATGCAACTTGGAGCAGGCACCAAGCTTCCTCATGGCACTGCGGATATACTGATAGACCGTGCCCTCCGTGAGCCCGAGAATTGCTGCTGTCTCCCAGCTAGTCTTTCCGCGGGCGGCCCAAGTCAGCACATCGTGCTCACGTGGTGAAAGTTTCGGCGCTTCTGCCCGTGCGCCGAGGCGGTCCAGAATATCGCGTAAGGTATTACCGCACACTTCGAGTTCGCGCCGGTGGGCCCGGCAGAGCGCACGCCACTCTGGCGCCGGCAGGTCTGAGGCAAGCGAGAAGACCCCAAAGGAGACCGACCCCGGCTGATAGAGGTACATTGCGCAACCGCAATGTGGTACCCCGTGCGCCCGTGACTGTTCGAAAAAGGCGCGGTCCTCCCCCTCAAGAGTGTCCACGTCCCACAATTGCAGGCCGGTGGCATTGCGCGCCACCCGGATCGCCGGATCCTGCCGGTAGAGCGCGTTTTCTAGGTAGGTCTGATGCCAACTCTCGGGGTAGGTGGTGCTGGCGCGACTGCCCCCGCTGAGGCTCACCTCGATGTAGGAGATATGGTGCACTCCTATCTCGCCGAGAACCTTGCTAAAGTCGGCCATTATGGCCGCCTCGCTCGCAATCCCGTGTTCCATATCCTTACACCACTCGAAAAGCTGGCTCATGGGATAACCTCGCTAAGGATCTTTCCTCATAGCAGGATGTATGCACCCAAAAGTAGGTTTTAAGGGAAAGTGTCGGGGCCAGCGCAAAACCGCTGGTTGATCTGGAATGCACCGGAAAAACCATGCCGTATTTCATGCCCTGCTCTAGGGTCAGGATGCATTGATT
>NZ_JXYF01000283.1:0-3389 GCF_000967735.1 Paracoccus sp. S4493 | reverse complement strand
GCCCTGCGCCCGCGCCGCCGCAGCCAGGGCGGGATCCTCGACCGTGAACGAGCGCAGGACATGGCCGCGCCCGGTCAGGATCCGCGCCGCCTCCAGCGCAAGCGAGGCGTTGCCGATCAATGCGAAATCAAGCTGGGTCACGGTCTGTCTCCGGGTCGGAAAATCTGTCGGGGTCGGCTTGGAGCCAGCGCGTGGCGGATCAGCGCGCGCGCCTGCCCCTTGGGCATGGTCTGGTCTTCGCGGCGGATCGCGCGCAGGCGCCGCACGGTCAGGCCGGCCAGATGGGCCAGCACCGCCGCGACGGCATAGGCGCGGCCGTGGTTCTTGCGGAAATAATGCTCGCGCGAGGCGAACCAGTAATCGGGCGGCAGGGTCCATTCCCGCATGCCCGTGCTGACCGACCCGATATGCATCACGCGGGCATCCGGCAGGTAATGCGTGGGCCAGCCCGCCTTTGCGGCGCGCAGGCACAGGTCGGTTTCCTCGAAATAGAGGAAATACGCCTCGTCAAAGCCGCCGATCGCGTCCAGGACGTCGCGGCGGATCATCAGCGCCGCCCCGGCGGCCCAGTCCACCGGCGCGGCGACGGGCGGCATCGGGATGGTGACGACATGGCGTGCCAGCAGGCGTGAGATCGGCCCGGTGCGGGCCGCGTCCTCCAACTCGCTGGCGGCGGTCGGGAAGCGGAAATGCGTGGTGTGGTGGTTGCCGTGCTCGCCCACGACCCGGCACCCCAGCAGGCCGATGGCCGGATGCGTCAGCATGTGCGCCCGCATCCGCGCGATCGTGTCGGGTTCCAGGAATGCATCCGAGTTCACGATCAGCACCAGATCGCAGGGTCGATCCGTCGGCACGCGCAGCGCGGCATTGTTGCCCGCACCGAAGCCGCCGTTATGGCCCGACTGCAGCACCCGCAGGCGGCCGCCTGCGGTCCAGCCGCGGTCGGCGGCCTCCCGGCTCATCTCCTCGAAGCTGCCATCGCCGGAATCGTTGTCGATCAGCGAGATGACGCCCTCGATCCCCTCCATCGCGATGACGGCAGCCTCAGCCGAGCGCAGAGACATCTGCGCGCTGCGCCAGTTCAGGATGATCACATGCACGGCGCCCACGCTCATTCCGCGGCCCTCCGGAGGTCAGCCTTGTCGCCCTCTGCCAGATCCTTGCGCATCCGGTCGGCCAGCACCCTGACGCAGGGCTCCAGCACCATCGAATCGTGGTCCCCGGGTACCTCGACGACAGTCAGCTCCGGCATCCAGGGCGACCACAGGTTGTCCTCGAAGACGTATTCGCGCGCGGTGCTGACATGCATTCCGCCCGACACCTTGAACTGCCGATCCAGCCGCGGCCGGTACAGGGTCACCGGACCGTCCCAGACCCGCATCTCGAACTGCGGCAGCGCGCCCAGGAAGGCAGCATGGATAGCGGCGTTGTGGAAGCCCGCGGAATCCGCCTGCGGCAGCTGCTGGCGACGCGACCGTTCGTAGGCCAGCCGTTCCCGCAGCCAACGCGACAGGAAGCCCGGCCCCTCGCGGCGGATCTCGGCGGCTCGGATTATCAGGCGGTCCTTGCGCGTCAGTGTCGGGCGCATGGGCACGGGCGTGTCCAGCATGACCAGACGCGCCACGCTCTCTCCGTCGGCCTGCAGCTGACGCGCGATCTCCAACGCGGTCAGGCCGCCGCCAGAAAAGCCCGCGACCAGATAGGGGCCCTGCGGCTGGATCTGGCGGATCTCCTCGATGCAGCTGGTGGCGGCCTCGGCCAAGGTCGCATGCGGGGCGGCATCGCCGAACAGGCCGCGCGCTTGCAGGCCCCATACCGGACGGTCCGGCGACAGGCGCTGCGCCAGCGCGCGCAGGTTCAGCACGTTGCCGAACATGCCCGCGACGATGAACAGCGGGGTCCCCCCGCCCGCGGCGCCCTGGCTCATCGGCACCAGATGGGTGAAGCTGGCGGTCTGCGCCTGTGCCAGCGGGACGACCTGACCAGGGCTGCTGTCGGGGCGCGGACCGATCCGCGCCTCGATCAGGGCGGCCAGGGCCGCGACGTTCGGGGCCTCAAACAGCGTCGCCAGCGGCAGGTCGATCGCATAAGCCTTGCGGATCATCGCGAACAGCCGCACCGCGATCAGCGAATGGCCGCCAAGGTCGAAGAACCCGTCATCGACGCCCACCTGCTGCACGCCCAGCAGGTCGCGGAAGAATCCCGCGATGCTGCGTTCCAGATCGGTTCGCGGTTCGACATAGTCGCTGTCCAGGTCCGGACGCTCGAAGCTGGTGCTGGCGCCGGCGGCGCGGGCGCGGCTGCTGCGGGCCTCCTGCGCGATCAGCTGCGGCAGGTCCATGCTGGAGATGGCGATCTGCGGCAGCCCGGCCTGCAGCGCCTGTTCCAGAAGCGCGGGCCCGCGACCGGGCGGAATGCCCTGCGCGACCATGCGCGCCAGACGCTCCTGTCCGGGGCGGGTGGGCTGCGCCATGTCGGGACCGCGCGCGGCCAAGCGCACCGCGGGGGCGGCGTCCAGGCGGCGCAGGGTCAAACCCTCGACCTCGACCAGAACGCGACCCTGCGGATCGGTCAGCGTCACGTCGAAGCTGGCATAGCCGTCGGATGCGTTGGCCAGCCTGACAAGGCTGGTGACGGCGGCCGGCAGGGGCGCATGCATGGTCAGTGCCCGATAGGACAGCGGCACCCACAGCTGCGCCCGGTCATAGCCGGGGATAAGGTCCATCGCCCAGCCCGTCGCGATATCCATCAGCGCCGGGTGCAGGATGAACCCACGGTCCAGATCGGCGAGGGCGGCGTCGGGCAGGCGAAGCTGCGCGAGGCCCTGGCCGTCGCCCATCCAAGTCGCCTGCAGGACGCGCCACCGCGGACCAAAGGCCATCTGACCCTCCTGCGCGGATTCCAAGGCGTGGCCCACGGGCGCACGGTCGACCCGCATGCCCGCCGTCAGCGCCAGAAGGTCCAGCGGCGCGCGTGCCGGTTCGGCGGCGGTGATACCGCCCTCGGCCACGGCGACGGGCCCCTGGCCGAAATCGGCCTCGACCAGGAAGCCGGTGGTCTCCTGTCCCTGGGTCAGCGTCACGCGGAAATCGCGGGTGCCGCCATCCTCGACCGTCAGCGGGTCAAGGAAGGTCAGGTCGCGCAAGGCCCAGGGCGCATGCCGACCCGCCGCCTGCAGCGCCTGCGCCGCCAGTTCGATGGTCCCCGTGCCGGGCAGCAGCGCCACGCCGTCGCGGGTCCGGTGTTCGGCGATGATCCAGTCAGAGGCCGACAGCCTGCCGCCGAAGCGGTCGACCGCACCCTGGCGCGCATGCGTGGACAGCAGGGGCTGATCGACGGGCATCGGCGCGGGGTCGTCGCGGCGCCCCGTCAGCGCGTCGGCGGCCATG
>NZ_JXYF01000282.1:0-1008 GCF_000967735.1 Paracoccus sp. S4493 | reverse complement strand
CCCGCCGACGGCCCGGCACAGATCGGGCCGCACAGGGGGGCAGCCGGCCCGGGGGCGCGGCAAGGACGCAGTCGGCGCGCACGCGCAGCCGGGCCGGGACGCAACCGGAGTGCCTCCGGGCCGGGATGATGCAGCGGCGCGGACCCGACCACTCACGGCGCCGGGCCGGTTTTTCCGCCACCACGGGTTGAAGCCCGCCACGGGCGGCACTATGGCCCATGCCGAAACGTCAGGGCGCAGGAAAGCTGTGCCAGAGGAGGCATCGGTGAAATCATTGGCATCACTTTCGCGGTTCGTCGGCAATACTTTTGCGGCCTGGGTCGTCCTGTTCGCGGTCCTGGGCTTTCTGCTGCCCGACCTGTTCCGCCAGCTGACACCCTGGATCGTCACCCTGCTGGGGATCATCATGTTCGGGATGGGGCTGACCATCTCGGGGCGCGACTTTGCCGAGGTGCTGCGCCGCCCGGTCAATGTCGGCGTGGGCGTCGCGTCGCAGTTCCTGATCATGCCGCTGCTGGCGGTGGCGCTGACCATGATCATCCCGATGTCCCCCGAGGTCGCGGCAGGCGTGATCCTGGTCGGCTGCTGCCCCGGCGGCACGTCGTCGAACGTGATGACCTATCTGGCCAAGGGCGACGTGGCGCTGTCGGTCGCCTGCACCAGCGTGACAACGCTGATGGCACCGATCGTGACACCCTTCCTGATGCTGATGCTGGCCAGCGAATACCTGCCCGTGGATGCCTGGGCGATGTTCCAGTCCATCGTCAAGGTCGTGCTGTTCCCGCTGGCACTGGGCTTTGCGGCGCAAAAGCTGCTGCCGGCCTTCGTGCGCGCGGCTGTGCCTGCCCTGCCCTTGGTCAGCGTAACGGGCATCGTGCTGATCGTGGCCGCCGTCGTCGGCGCATCCAAGGGCGCGATCGTCCAGTCGGGGCTGATGATCTTTGCCGTGGTCGTGCTGCACAACATGCTGGGCTATCTGATCGGGTTCATCGCGGCGCGGCTGGCCGG
>NZ_JXYF01000281.1:0-486 GCF_000967735.1 Paracoccus sp. S4493 | reverse complement strand
CCCACGGGCGGCGTGGTCTACATCCCGGCCAGCGCCGGCGTGGCCGACGCGTCCGAACTGGGCAAGCTGGCCGACACCGAGCTGGTCTATGCCAGCCAGGGCGCGACCTCGCTGGACCTGGTGCCGATGCTGGCCTTCGAGGTGATGGGCCTGAACGTGCGCCACGTCTTCGGCATGACCGGACGCGGCGACGGCCGCCTGGCGTTCGAGCGTGGCGAGGCCACGATCGACTATCAGACCTCGTCGGCCTATCTGACGAACGTGGCACCCCTGGTCGAGGAAGGCTCGGCCGTGCCGCTGTTCTCCTACGGGGTGCTGGACGCGGAAGGCAACGTGCAGCGCGACCCGTCCTTCCCGGACATCCCGCATTTCGTCGAAGCCTACGAGATGATGCACGGAGAGCCGCCCTCGGGCGTGGCCTTCGAGGCGTACAAGGCGTTCTTCAGCTCGGGCTTTGCCGCGCAGAAGCCCGCGATGCTGCCCGGC
>NZ_JXYF01000280.1:0-339 GCF_000967735.1 Paracoccus sp. S4493 | reverse complement strand
TGGACCTGGCCGCGGGCGGCGTGGACGTCGCCATCGACGACAACAATGCCGAGCTGGTCACCGCCGAGATGCAGGCCGCCGTGGACGAGGCCAAGGCTGCCATCGCCTCGGGCGAGGTCACGGTGCATGACTTCATGACCGACAACGCCTGCCCGGCGTCGTAATGACCACTGCGGGCGACATGCTGGGGGGGCGGTCGGACACGGCCGCCCCCGCTGCCATCGAGCTGCGCGGCATCTCGAAGGCGTTCGGGGCCGTGCAGGCGAACCGCGACATCAGCCTGGCCGTGCCCAAGGGCACGATCCACGGCATCATCGGAGAGAACGGCGCCGGGAAATC
>NZ_JXYF01000279.1:0-785 GCF_000967735.1 Paracoccus sp. S4493 | reverse complement strand
GCCGCCCGCGGCCAGGTCCATGACCTTGACGCCCGGCTCCAGGTCGGTGCCTGCGGTGAAGGCGTCGAAGACCGCATTGTCCACGCGCTTGACCATCGAGGTCAGGATCTGGCCCGGATGCAGCGCGTTCTGGTTGCTGTCCACGCCGATGGCCAGGATGCCCTCGTCGGCGGCGGCCTGCAGCACGCCGATGCCGGTGCCGCCGGCGGCCGCATAGATCACGTCGGCGCCCTGCGATTTCTGCGCGCGCGCCAGCTCACCACCCTTGACGGGGTCGTTCCAGGCGGCGGGCGTCGTGCCGGTATAGTTGCTGACCAGCGAACCTTCGGGCTGGACCGACTTGAACCCCTGGGCAAAGCCGCATTCGAACTTGCGGATCAGCGGGATGTCCATGCCGCCGATGAAGCCGACGGTGCCGGATTCGGACGCCATCCCGGCCATGACGCCGGCCAGATAGCTGCCCTGCTCCTCGGTGAAGACGACCGATTGCACGTTCGGCGCCTCGACCACCATGTCGATGATGGCGAATTTCGTGTCCGGGTAATCGCCCGCGACCTTGGTCAGCACGTCGCCAAAGGCGAAGCCGGTCATGACGATGGGGTTCGATCCGCTCTCGGCCAGGCGGCGGAGGGCCTGCTCGCGCTGTGCCTCGGACTGCATCTCCAGCTCGCGATAGGTGCCGCCGGTCTCCTCGACCCAACGCTGCGCGCCGCCGAACGCCGCCTCGTTGAACGACTTGTCGAACTTGCCGCCCAGGTCATAGATCAGCGCCGGATCGGCCAGCG
>NZ_JXYF01000278.1:0-11743 GCF_000967735.1 Paracoccus sp. S4493 | reverse complement strand
TGCGCATCCTTTCGAAACCAAGCCAAGGAGGCGATCATGGCGATTTATCATTTTGACGCCTCGGTGATCTCCCGCAGCAAGGGACGGTCCGCGACTGCCGCAAGCGCCTATCGTGCCGCCGAGCGGGTCGTGGATCGTCGGACCGGCGAGGTGCACGACTACACGCGGAAGCACGGTGTCGAGCACAGCGAGATCCTCGCCCCCACGCATGCGCCTGATTGGGCGCGGGATCGCTCTGCGCTGTGGAACGCCGTGGAGCTGGCCGAGCGGCGCAAGGACGCGCAGGTCAGCCGCGAGGTCCGCGTCGCCCTGCCGTCCGAGCTGACGCCTGAGCAGAACCGCGATCTGGTGCGCGGGTTCGTCCAGGCGCAGTTCGTCGCCCGGGGGATGGTCGCTGACATCGCCCTTCACGCCCCGGGGCGTGAGGGAGACCAGCGCAACCACCATGCGCATATCATGCTGACCACCCGAGAGATCGGACCCGAGGGGTTCGGAGCCAAGAACCGCGACTGGAATGCCAAGGAGCTGCTGGTGGACTGGCGGTCGTCCTGGGCCGAGCACGTCAACCGGACGCTCGAGCGCTGCAGCGTCCATGAGCGCGTGGATCACCGCACCCTGGAGGCGCAGCGCGCGGAGGCGCTGGAGCGGGCTTCTGTGGCCGAGCACAACGGCGACGAGCGGGTCCGTGTCGCAGAGATGACGCGGGCGGTGGAGTTGGACCGCCCGCCCTTGCCCGATGTCGGCGCCCGGGGCTGGAGCATGATGCGGCGCGGGATCGCCACACCGGCCTCCGATCGCTGGCAGGAAGTGCGCGAGATCGGCCTTCAGGTCCGCGAGGTGGCCCGCGAGTTCCGGACACAGGCCCGCGACTGGCTGGAGCGGACCCTGGACCGGGTGCAAGAGCGCGGGGCGGCGCTTGGCCTCACCCGCGCCCCGGAGACGGCGCTGGAGCGGCTTCAGGCCGCGCGTGCATCGCGTGGGGCCGTCGATACCCCCTCGAGCGCGCTTGAACGGCTACAGGCCGCGCGGGCGGGGCGCGGTGAGGACCGAGGTGTGGAGATCGAGCGCAATATTGAGAGCGCAGGGCATGCCCTCACCCAACAGGACCGGGAGAGGGAACGCGTGCTGGAGCAGGAGCGGGCGTTGGAACGGCAGCGGGCCGCTGAGCGCGAAGGGCCCAGCCATGAAAGGTGAAAAGACGATGGCGTGTAAGCGGCAGCAAAGGTCTGCTTGACTGTCCCGCTTGCCCGCTTGCCCCATGCAGACTAACAGACGGTAATCAGAAGAGTTTTGGTCAGATGAACTGACCTACGGCGGCAGGGGCAGCAGAATGGACATCAGACGAGGGCGCCTTTGCGCCGATTTCATATCCTGCCTCATGGTTCTGGCTGCCGTCCTGTCCCTGAGCGCCTGTGCGGCCAGACCCGGGCCCGAGGTTCTGCGCATTACCGAGGCGCACGTTCCCGGTGCACAGACCGTCACCGTCTATGCCGCCACAACCCGCGCACGGGCGGCCGGGAATGTGAATGTCTTCACCTCGGGTCGCGCCAGCCAGCCAAATTACGCGTCCTTTGACATCTCGGTGCCGCCCAACCACCAGCCGGGCCGGATTGAATGGCCTGAAGAGCAGATCGATCCGCAGACAAGCTTTGCTACAGTGGGACAAACCAATCTGACCCAGCAGGGCCTTCTGCAGCAGGTGGCGGGATCAGGGGACGGTAGGAAGGACGTGGTCATTTTCATTCATGGCTACAATTACAGCTTCCCCGAGGCGCTGTATCGGCTGACCCAGATAAAGGTAGATGGCAATCTGGACGAGACCCCGATTCTGTTCGCCTGGCCCTCTCAAGCCGCCGTTGCGGGTTATGTGGCCGACAAGGAATCCGCAACCTATTCGCGCGATGCGCTGACTGATCTGCTGGCCGCGCTGGCACGCGACAGCCGCATCGGCACGATCACCGTCTTTGCCCATTCGATGGGCGGCTGGCTGACGGTGGAAGCGTTGCGCCAGTTGCGTTTGTCGGGGCAGGACGATGTCTTTAACCGTCTGACGGTTGTGCTTGCAGCGCCCGATATCGACGTGGATGTATTCCAGGCGCAGATGCAGGTTATCGGCCCGATGACGCCGCCAATGACGGTGCTGGTCTCGTCCGATGACCAAGCGCTGCGCGTCAGCAACCGGCTGAGCCGCTCCCGCGCGCGCATCGGCGCGCTGGACATCACTGACCCGGCCGTGCAGCAGGCTGCGCGCAAGGCCCAGCTTGCGATTATCGACATCTCCAGCGTCGAGGCCTCGGACGGTCTGAACCATGACCGCTATATCAAGCTGGCCACCCTCTATGCCAACCGGCGCGACGAGGGGGGCGACACGCCTGGACCCGGTCTTCGCAGCACCGGTGCCTTCGTGTTCAACACGGTGGGCGCCACCATCTCCAGCCCCTTCTCAATCATCGGCGAGGCTTTGGAGGGTGGGTAAGACCGGGCCGCAGCCTGGGCGCCGACTAGGATCTGGCCGAGGGTGGCTTGCCGGGGCGGCCTTTGCGCTTGGTGTGCTGATCGCCGCGGCGCTTGTCGGTCTGACCGTTCGCTTTCAACTGGACGGTCCGGCGCGCTGGTTCTGGATCCTGGTCGTCGTCGCGACGGCGCTTGCCGTTCTGGCGCTGCGCGCGACAGGGCGACGCAGCGCCAGCCGGGCGGTTCTGCTGGCCTCCATTATCGGTGCTCTGGGCTGGTGGCTAACGATCCGGCCTTTGGGGGATCGGGACTGGGCAGCCGATGTCGCTTATGGCGTGACCGCGCGGATCGAGGGTCAGACCGCCATTTTGGACCACGTGCGCAATTTTGATTGGCGCAGCAAACAGGACTTCACCTCGCAGTGGGAAACGCGCCGCTATGACATCAGCACGCTGTCATCGGTCGATCTTGCCACATCGACATGGGATAATCCGGCCATCGCCCATACGCTGGTCAGTTTTGGCTTTTCGGACGGGGCATACCTGACCTTTTCGGCCGAGATCCGGCGCGAGCGGCACGAATCTTTTTCCGAGATCGGTGGTTTCTTCAAGAAATTCGAACTGGTGTTGATCGCAGCCGACGAAGCCGACATCCTGCGGCTGCGCACCAACATCCGCCGCGAGGATGTCGCTCTGTACCGGCTGAATCTGACTCCAGCGCAGCGCCGCGCGCTGTTCATGACCTATCTGGAGAAGGCCAACCAGCTGGCGGCCCAGCCCGCTTTCTATCATACGATTACCGCCAACTGCACTACAATCATCTTTCAGCTGGCCCGGCTTGTCGCGCCGGGTATCCCGATGGACTGGCGCATCCTTCTGTCCGGCTATCTGCCAGATTACCTGCATGACCACGGGGTGACCGACGCCGGGCTGCCGCTAGAGGAGCTCAGGGCGAACGCCCGTATCAGCGCCAAAGCACAGCAGGCCGATCCCGCCATTCCCTATTCCATCGCCATCCGGGCTGAGGATCCGTCCAAGCGCTGACCGCCGCCGGGGGGGGGCGCAAGGCGGCGTGCTCTGGCCTCCGTCGCCGCCCGCGCAAACGCCCGTTGAGCGCTCTCCAACTTGCCCCGGGTCTCCAAGAAGGGGTCGCTTGCTTGGACGTTCCGGTGTCGCAAACCTCGGCTCGATCGTGTTCGGTCCATACCCGGCTTAGATCTGGATGGAAATCGACAGATCTGCGCGTCCTTTTCGGCCAGCGTATGAGCGCCGGCGCAGTTCGCATTGCGCACGTAGGCAATGACGGGAACGCCGGCCTCCGGCAGCGCGCCAGCGAGAGCGCCGCCTCGGATTCCGGCCGCAAGCGTTACGAGGGCGGGCCTGTTTTTATCGAGTATTATCTAAAGTGGTTTTCCAAAAAATAGTCCCGGAGAGGTTCTGGGGCTAAGCATCCATGCCTAGGTTTATGAATTGCACAAAATTAAATTGTGCGCTATGTAACAAACAGTGAGCGACAAAAGGAAGCTGTTATGAGTCATCTCTATACCACCAGAGTCACCGCAGTTGGTGGCCGTAACGGCACCATCAAGAGCGAGGATGGCATTCTTAATCTGCAACTGGCCATGCCCAAGGAACTGGGCGGCAAGGGTGGTGCCACCAACCCCGAACAGCTGTTCGCGGCCGGCTATGCCGCGTGTTTCGAAAATGCAGTTATTCATGTCACGCGCGGCCAGAGCGACAAAGTCCGTGACAATGCCATCGAGGTGGTCGGCGAGGTCGGCCTGCTGCCCAACGGTGCTGGCGGATTTAACCTGGCCGTTACGCTCTATGTCGAGATTGCCGGCCTCGATCAGGCGAAGGCTGAGGAGATCGTTCGCGCCGCGCACGCCGTCTGCCCCTATTCCAATGCGATTCATGGCAACGTCGATGTGAAGATCAACGTCAGCACGCGGGGATGACCATGGAGGGGACACAGAACGGGGATGCGGAAGGCGTGAACCGGGTCCTGCTAGAGCAACAGATCTGCTTTCGCGTCTATGTTGCCTCCAACCTCGTGACGCGACTGTATCGCCTGCATCTGGACGCGATGGGGCTTACTTACCCGCAATATCTGGTCATGCTGATCCTGTGGGAAACCGAGCTGCAGTCGGTCAGCCAGCTCGGCGACCGGCTGTATCTGGACAGTGGCACGCTGACGCCTCTGCTCAAGCGGCTGGAGGCCGCCGGGCTGGTGGTCCGTAGGCGTGACACGATCGACGAACGGCGGGTTCTTATTGCTCTCACCGAAACCGGGCGTGCCCTGCGCGAACGTGCGGACGCAATGCTTAGAGCATTGGAAGGAGAAACCTGCCTCTTGCCCGGAGACCTCGATGTGCTCGGTGAGCAGTTAGACCGGTACATCTGGGATCTCAGCGCACAACTGGGTACTCAAGGGCGGGTTGATGCCCCGCCCGTTGATTGATGACCTTTTGCGATCTGAAAAGATTTTAAAGGATCTAAGGCCAAGCGAGGCAGATCATCAACAAGCACGCTACACAAATGACTGCCTCCTATCAACACTGCACACTGAGCATTTTTGTCGCTTAGTGTTGACATGGCACTCAATGCCATAGCACACTATCCTATGAGTTTAATACCTGCCAACACCCATCTCTCGCTGCGCGAAAGGCAGAATGCCGCCGTCCGTTCTGAGATTGTGCAGAGCGGGATCAAACGGTTCCTAGACTGCGGCTTCGATGAGACGACGACGGACGAGATCGCGGACGATGTTGGTGTGTCCCGGCGGACTGTGTTCCGCCACTTTCCAACCAAAGAGGACATCGTCCTCAGCTGGCCGTTAGCATCCGTCGGCCAACTCAGGGCAGCCGTGGCAGCCTGTCCAGCGAACGAACCACCTCTTGTCTGCATGCAGTCAACCCTAGTCAAACATGTCGCGGCCCAAGCTGAGCGCCACCCGGGCGCCCTCTTGATTGCCAAACTCATCGAGAAAACGCCCCGACTTCGATCGCGCAGCCACGAGCTCACAGACGCTTGGAAATCCGCTCTGACCGAGGGGCTGATCGATCGCAATCCGGATCAGGCGGCACAAGCGCCACTTATCTCCGTAGTGGCGGTGGCGACGGCGCGTTTAGGCGCTCGCCGCTGGTTAGCCGCCGACGGCGCTATCACCCTGACAGCGTCCATTAACCACGCCTTCGACGAACTCGCCCTCGTGGGACTTTAAAAAGTCTCCTCCTCTCCCTCCTCTCGATCGACCCCGTCATGACCGACCGCCCCCCTGCCAGATCTGCCGATGATCCGGCGGCAGCCACCGCTGGAAAGCCGGAGATGGAGATCCTCCATCCCGATCCTGCGGCAGCGGCCGCTCCGGCGCGCAAGAACCCGGCGAAGAAAATCGCACTGGTCGTGATCCTCCTACTGGGCCTGCTCATGGCATGGTACGTGGCCACTGATCGTCTAGCACCCTATTCTTCGCGCGGGGCGGTCGCCGCTTATATTGCGCAGATCGCACCGCGAGTTTCCGGGCAGGTGACGGAAGTCCTGGTTCAGGACAACGCCATCGTCAATTCGGGTGAACCGCTCTTCCGCCTCGACAGCCGGCCTTTCGAAATCGCCGTCCGTCAGGCCGAGGCCAATCTCGCACAAGCGACTCAGTCGATCGACGCGTCCTCCGCATCTCTCGTCGCGTCACAGGCGCAAGTGGCTCAGGCAAGAGCAAATCTTGACAACATTCGAGCTGCAGCGGAGCGGACCCTGGCTTTGGTGGAGCGCGGGATATCGTCAGGTGCACAGCGTGATGCGGCCGAAGCCGATTTACGCACGGCGGAAGCCCAGTTTAGCACGGCGGAGGCGAACCTTCGCAGCGCCGAAGCACAACTCGGGGAACTGGGGCAGGACAACCCACAGATTCAGGCCGCGCAGTTCGCCTTGGAACAGGCGCAGTACGACCTCCTGTCGACAACGGTCGTCGCGCCTGGGCTGGGCGTCGTCACGAATGTTCAGCTGACGTCCGGTCAGTATCTGGCCGCCGGCAACCCGGGCCTCACCTTCCTGGATGCACAAGGCGCTTGGGTTGTTGCGGACTTTCGTGAGAACCAGCTTGCCAACGTCAAGCCTGGAGATCGCGTCGGCCTTTTGTTCGATGCCGTCCCCGGTACGATTTTTCATGGCCGCCTCGACAGCATTTCCTGGGGCATCGATCCGGGGCGCGCCAGTGTGGGCGGCTTACCGCAGAACCAACCCGAGACGCGCTGGTTCGAGCCGGCCCGGCGCATGCCTGTACGCATCGAACTCGAAGGCGGCATGGATGCCTGGCCGGTGAATGTACGAGCGGGCGGCAAGGTCAGCGCGGTGATCTACACTCAGGACGACGACGGTCCGATAGCTTGGATCGCCAACGCGATGCACCATGTCCAGTCCACCTTCTCGTACCTCTACTGAGGGCGCGACATGTACGTTGTCCCGCGCCCCGAGGTAAACGATGATCCGCTGCATGCCGTCCGCCTCGCCTCGATGGCCGTCGCAACCTTTGCGTTAATCCCGTTCGTTCAACCGGCGATCCCACCGCTTCTGGTCGCGCTGCCGGTCGGTCTGATGGCCGGCATGCGCAAGGCTTTCGATCCCAAGAAGGCGTTTGGCGGTCCTATTGCCTTCATCGTCATGGTTTGGCTGATGGCCTCAATCGTCTCCTTCGCTCGGCCGATGCCGGTCGTGCTGGTGACGATCATGGGTCTCTTCTATTTCCTCGGCTTTTATCTAATTCAGAAGACCGGCAATCCGATGGGGATGCTGCTCCTCATCGTCACGGTGCTGATGTCTGTGATGGGGATGAGCTCAACGGCCGCCCTAGAGGTCATGCGCGACGGCTTCACCGAAGCCTGCATCGTAGCGGCGATCCTGATCCCGCTTCTCTACGCCATCTTCCCGCCGGCGGCGAAGGAGAACCTTGTCGAGATCTATACGCCGGCACCGGGTCCTCATGCGGCCAGCGCCCTGATCCGCGCTGGCGTCCTGCTTGTCATGAGCTTTTGGCTTTACACCGTCATCGACCTGTCGAACCTGATGCTGGCGGTCGCGGCAACCTTCGTCCTTGTCTTCCCGACGCGAGAGACATTATTCGCAGAGGCCAAAGAACGAACCGTCTCGACCGCGCTTGGCGCCTGCGTTGCAGCAATGATCCTATTTGTGCTGACCCTTAACGCGCATCTGCCGATCCTGCTAGGACTGGTCTTCCTCGCCGGCCTGTTCTTCGGCAGCCGGATGATGAGGGGATACTATCCGGGCATGGTCTATCAGTTCGGCATGTCAGTAACGCTCGCACTCGTTGCCGGCGCGCTTTCGACACAGGAACCCGCCTACGCCGCCATGACGCGTACAGTGCTCACCCTCGTCGGCGCTGTCGCCGCGGCCTATTTGACTGCCGTTCTCGAAGCGCTATTTCTGTCCAGACCCGCGCATCTGAGCGAGCCGGCGTCTCTCTTTTCCTAGTCCAACCGGCGTCCGCTTTCTGAGCATCAACGGCTGACACGGCAGGCTGACGAGCAGGCTAGGTTTCGCTAGGACCATAGTTGTTTTGATTTTAGAGTAGAGATATGTTGCTGCGTTTTTGGTTGCCGTGTTGACAACCCCCGGCTGATCCCCACCCCCCTCTCCGTTCCGGCGCATAACACCCATTACGGAGAAGAGCGCAGGGTCAGGGTTGAGTGAGCGACGTTCCGGACGGTCCGTTAACCAGGCGGAAAGGCCGCTGCCGTATCCTCCTCCCATTCCCCGGTTCCGCCTCCTCCTCCCTGCGGTGCCGGTGACACACCAGCCCCCGGTCCTGCCGCTCTCCTCCTCCCTGCGGCCAGGGCCGGGGGTCTTTGCATGCGCGACAGAGGTCAGCAGGGCGAGGCCGGTGGCTCATGGGCTATTGCTTCGCGTTCTCGGGCGCCTGTCCAGAGGCGTTGAGTAGTGAAGCCGAAGCGGCAAGGTGTTTGGAGATCCTGCTAGCAGGGTGTAACATGCGTAACTGTAAGCCTCCCAGTAAGATGAGGCGAATTGCAACACTGTGAAGACAAGCGGTTACACCTATGAGTTACACCCTAGGAGAAGCTGCGAAGGCGGTTGGTTTCAGTAAGCCTACACTTTCGAGAGCTATAAAAAGTGGAAAGCTTAGCGCAAGGCGTCTGGATGATGGCTCCTATAGTGTCGATGCATCTGAGCTGGAGAGGTGGAAGGATGCTAACGGGCACAGAAACCGTGATGTGAAGCGAATTGCAACCCCCACTGAAACACCTGAAACACCTCTTGAAACCAATGCATTGCAGGCTGAAGTTGAGAGGCTTCGTGCCCAAGTGGAATCCGATCAGCGAGAACGCGGTTTTCTTGAACAACGCATTGAGGATCTGAAGGACCGGGCGGAACGGGCGGAACGCAAGGAAGACCAACTTCACGCGCTCCTGGCAGACCTACGACCCCAAACCATCGCCAAACCGAAGGGGTTCTGGAGCCGGTTGTTTGGATAGTTGCTAGCGCAGGCTTTCTTGCTTTCCACAGTAAGCGACAAAGGCGGCACCCACATTTTTTGGGGGGTTGCCCTTGGCTGTCTCCGCATTTGCGAAAGCCAACCAGTCGGCTCGTAGGGCATAGTAGTCCCGGCCCTTCTCCTGTGCCACCGTGCGGGCCTTTTCCTCTGCCCAAACAGGCAGTGAGATGGCGGGAGTGATCTGTGCCTTGGGGTGACGGGGTCGGACTGTCACCAAGTCACTGTCATCCAGATCGAACCAATAGAACGGTGTCACATCGGCCTTGATGATCTCGCGCAGATTATGACGAAACCGTTTGATAGGGGCGTTGCTGCCCGTCTTATTCTGGAGGGTCGTCAGGCCGATCTGCCACTTCGGTTTGCTACCGCAGTGCTTCCGCGCAATCTCGTAAAGACGGCGTTCCAGTGGGCGGCGCAGTCGGAAATAGTCGTTAGAGATGGTGACAACCTGATCGGATGCTATGGCTCTCATAAGCCAGCGTGACAGTTTTACCTCGCAATAATCGAGCCGAAACCGCTCATCATCGGTGCGGACAAAGCCACCCTCGTCGATCAGTGAGAAAATTCGCGTCTCGATTTTTCCGCCCGTCCGGACATTGGTGACGAATTGCGTCCCTTGAAGGCGGGAAAAAGCGTTCTCAAGACGTTTGTAGTGATCGCCACCGATTTGGCGATTGGTTGCTATGCAAAGTTCCCGAGCCGAAAAGCGTACCGTATCCCCGATGGTTTCACCCCGGTTCTTCCTATGCATAAGCTGGCTGATAACGAAAATCAGAATGTCCTTGTCAAAGATGGTGGGCAATCCAAAGCCGGACGGTCGGATTTTCAAGACGTTGTCGTTACTTCGGTATTCGAGGTGTCGCATGTCTGGTTTAGTCGCCAGAGAGAACAGCGGATGTTCCATTGATGCCATGTCATCCTTCGGCACGGCGTCTGCGATATCTAGGACGAAGAAATCGAGGTTTGGGTGGCGATCAGGAAGTAAGCTCATGGCTGAATCTTTGGCCTATCAGGAACCTTTAACCTTGGCCTATCAGGAACCCGATAGGTGAGGCAAGACGTTTGGCCCTTTCGGAACCAAAGTTTGGCCCTTTCGGAACCAAAGTTTGGCCCTTTCGGAACCTTGTGAATAATTTTTCCATTTATAAGTAAGCGGTTATGGATAATTTTAGGGCCCGTAACTTACTCCGTAGGTAACACTACTAACACTAGGCGATATGGTGGTCTGCTTGACATTCTCACATAATGTAGACATGTTACTACAATAACCTGATGAGGAGGTGTGAGCTATGGAACTGACAACAATTACCAGCCGGACGTTCAACCAGGATGCCAGCGGCGCAAAAAGGGCTGCTCAGAACGGGCCTGTGTTCATCACGGACCGGGGTAAGCCTGCGCATGTGTTGCTCAGCATTGAAGCCTACAGGCGGCTTACAGGGCAGCGAGAGAGTATTGTTGACCTGCTGGCTGACGCGGAAGCGGCAAAGGTCTCTTTTGAACCCGGTCGACTGAGTGGCCTCACGAAGCCGGTCGATTTGTCCTGATGTTCATTCTCGATACGAACGTGGTGTCCGAACTGCGCAAAGCAAAAGCGGGGAAGGCGGATGCCAATGTTGTTGCCTGGGCGGCAGCTCAAGACCCGTCAGCCCTGTTCCTGTCGGCCATTACGCTTTTGGAGCTGGAACTGGGGATCAGGCAAGCCGAGAGGCGCGACAGCGCTCAGGGCGCTGTTCTGAGGGCTTGGATGACGGACAGGGTGCTTCCAACGTTTGAGGGGCGTATCCTGTCGGTAGACGGTCCTGTCGCGCTCTGCTGCGCTGCTCTGCACGTCCCTGACCCCCGCAGCGACAGGGATGCCCTTATCGCTGCGACAGGAATTGTTCATGCCATGCCAATCATCACGCGCAATGTGGCCGATTTCGCGCCGACAGGCGTGCAGATCATCAACCCATGGGACATCGCCTAGGACTTAACTCAATCGGACTCACTGAGTTACGTCCTGCCAGATGACACAAGCTAGTCGCTCACCGGACGGCAGTGTTTCCCCACCAAGCGTTTTGCAGTCTCGGTGGGCTGCATCCTGCTGCAACGCTGTACTCGTGTCCCAAAGGTGCTGGAACTTGGTTGCCGGCTCGCGTGCAAAGAACCCCACAGCGCCGCAGAGCGCCCCGATGAGGGCGATGATGCCTGCTCTTCGCCATCTGCCCTGCTGATAGGCCTCCAGGGCTCCCAGAAGCCGCTCTGCGGCTCTGTCGAAGGCCTTGCTGGCATCCATCTGCGCAACAGCAGCATCTACGGCCCTGTGGGTGATTTCGATGGATGTCCCGCGCATGTCGCGTGCGGCCTCACTAACGGCATGGAGAGCGGCGCGATCCTGGCGCAAGGCGTTGTCCAGAACGGCGGCGATCTTCTTGCCATTGTTCTCCCAGTCCGTGTTCTTGACGACCGTTGCCATGTAGGTGCGGGCATCCTTCACGGAAGCCGCTGTTGCGGCGGCCTGGTGCTGCACATCGATCAGCGTGGTGGTGTTCTCCGCGGTGACGGAGACCAGAGCTTCCAGCATCTCGTCCTGGGGGGTGGGGGCTGGGGCAGGGTTTCTCGGATCAGCCATTGCGCGCGGCCTTCTTGTCGAGGCTGGCCAGGAGCTGCTGAATGTCTTTCACATCGAGCTCGCGTGTCACCCGGTCGCGGATCAGGCCTGCCAGCTTTGCGGCAGCGTCGGGAGTTTCCAGTGCCGCCTTCATGACGACAGCGCCGACGATGA
>NZ_JXYF01000277.1:0-3140 GCF_000967735.1 Paracoccus sp. S4493 | reverse complement strand
AAGGTTGGGGAGCAGAGCACCAAGCCGGAAAATTCCAGCATCCGACGGTCCAAGGTTGGGGAGCAGAGCACAAGCCGGAAAATTCCAGCATCCGGCGGTCCAAGGTTGGGGAGCAGAGCAATTTGCAGGGCGACATTGCGTTGATTGATAGCAAGTACGGGCTTACCGGTGCTGCGGCAGCCGCAGAACTCGTTCGCATCTTCCGAAACCACATCTTCCATGGCAAGGACAACACCCCCCTCTCGGGCGGGTTGGCGATGGTTTCACATTTCTATGCGGCGACAAGACTGCTCCTAATGTTGATTCAGAATATACTGTTGCTTAAGGCTCGAGACATTGAGTCGGATATTCCGCTTTCCCTCGCAATTGAAGAAAGGGGCTATAGACCGGCGCGGTTCCTCATTCTCAACCTGCATCGGCCCGAGGCCCAGTGGGCGCCCAACTCCACCCGCTGAGAATAAGGTCTGCAGCTTTCGCTACCAACGCTATCTCCGCTCCGGTGGCACGGGTACCAAGCCGATCCAGTCCGACTGCACTCGCTTGAGCATCGAACCGCTTCTGACGATCAAATCCTGCTTGATCAGGCGCCATGAAGCGAGACTTCAAGAGCAGGCGCTGATCCTCACCGTGGTGGTCGAAGTCCGAGATTCGTTGCCGCCCTAGATCGACCTTGGTTCGAACCTCGAGACGCGGAAGAGGGGAAAGCTCAAAGTCTGCATAGCGGAAACCTGTCAGCTTGCCAGTTCGAAGGTGAAGCTTCACAAGTTGCATCTCGTCGAAGCCACCGGCGTACTTCTCGGCACAGCCTGCAAAACAACGCAGAACTGCGGGAAGTCGCGGTGTAAGTTCCGTGCTTACCCAGTAGTTCATTTTTTCGTCTAAATAACCCAGACCTTCACTGGCGGTAGCCTTGGCCGCTGCGCAGAGAAGCTCAGAGTCAGCGAGGGAGAAAAGCAGATCACGCGCTGTTGCTTGCGCCGTGGTGAAATTTTGGAACAGCGCGCGAACATCCCTTTTGAGAGGTTCTGGTAAGTCCCTGTAGTTTCGACGGCGATTGAATTGGTTGAGCGCTAGATAGACAGCGATATCCTCCTGCCTCTGCTCGGCTACATCGTCCAAAAATTCGGGGTCAGAAAGGCTGCTCGCCAAACTGATTGCTTTCGCGGCCGAAGTATTAGCCGCCTCGAGCCGTTCAAGTATTTCTTTCGGAAGTTCGACCACTGCTGGCCATCTTCTAAGGTCTGTCGCTACTGCCACAATGGCTTCGAGGTCAGGTCGGAGAGCCTCAAAGGCTGCTTCTCGCGCCGCCTTTCGCCGTGCGGCGGCGCTCACGCTTGGTGCGGACCGGCGAGTTTGTCGAGACAGAAGGTAGGATTGCTCGGACAACGAATCTGCAAAAATGAAGAAGAGACCCGGTCCGGCTTGAAATGCTTCTCTGCCGAGTGTGGCTTCAATAAATTCCTTGAGTTCTCCCGGGCGATAGAACTTCTGAAACGTACCGAGGCGAGTGACGTGCCCGTCACCATAGGGTCGGCACGTCTCTGTTTGCGCCCGGCTAGAGGTGATGACGGCGACCGCAAGGCAGCGTTGCGCGAGAGCAAAAGCCGACCGCAGGACATCCTGCCGCTCGGCGGGGGTCTCAATAACATTCAGAACAAAGCCGAGGTTTACGACGTTAGCTGGCGCGCATATCTGATCCGGTGCGTAGTATGGATCCCACCCGGCGGCCGAAATACCGGCGGCCTGAAGCCCTTCGATATCCGATCCGTATCCGCACCCGTAGTCGAACACCGTCGTTTCTTCATTGATCAAGCCATACCGGATCAGTGACTGAATTGGTAATGATAACCCGTACCTCCGAATCGCCGCGAGATGACGCTGTATGGTAACATCTGGCTGTGAAAGCGGCTCGATAAGTAGCTCAATTCTATGCCCGACAATTCGGACGCCAGCTTCCCGCATGCGTTCGTCCCATGCAAGCCTTGTCCCAATTGAACTGGTCTCTCTCAGAAGGCCTATGCGTTCGAGGCCTAGCGTCAGTTCGCTGTACTCGTCGCGCCTCGGGTGATCAGCTGGCAGGAGTAGTTCTTTGCGATGAAGAACAGGCGGATTGGCACGCGCTCGGTACGAACGACGAACTGCGGTACGGTTCTTAAGATTAACGGTGACGCTCTCGAGTAAAGCAGGGAAGGAACACTCAAAATCCTCGTACGTGAGAAACGAAATTCTCTCCTGACCGTTCTTCCATAACTTTACGACGTTCCATTGCGATGCGTTCGCTATGGCTTCAGCAGTCCACATGTTTTGCCGTGAAACCGGCTCCAGGCCCGCGACTCCATCTCGATGTAAGTAGAGATAGCCAGCAACAATCTTGCCAGGAGCTTCCGAATGCATCGGTGGGCCTTTCAATAAGGGGCCGTACGAACGGTGTGCATTATCATGCCAGCGTGGTGGTAAGTTGGCCATAGCTGGTCGTTTTCGTCCTCCCTAGTTACTCAGAAAACGACACGAGGCGACACTGATGCCGGAGAGAGTTCGGTATTTGTTACACTACCTCCGCCAAATACCCTGAACGAACTTGTCTTTAAATCCAGCTTTAGCCGGAATTTCTCATTATATTCAAGGATTAAAAGACGGGAGGTCTTCACCGGTCCTGGCGCAGATAGGCTTCATTTTGCTCTCTAGCGACCGTGTTTCTCTGAAGCTGATGACTGCGTCGGAGCGGTGGTCAGCTTGCAATGATTTGAAGCCATGCGGTCTTTTTTATCTACTTTTTGACGTTAGATATAAGCTCCTTCCAAGGCAAAAGGATCTCTGGTCGAACTGCATCCGCTTAGTAAGCCTCCGAGAGATGGCAGAGCGGTCCCTCTGATAGGGATGATCGAAGTCTGCGCCGGCGCACCCTGCGGAAATACTGGCTGATTGGTAAAGTAGGGGATTTAAACTAAACTAGCGGCGACGCGAAGGGCACAAAGCGGACCGAGGGTGGTGCGGCAGGCCAAAGCTCTCAGGACGCAGGAGCGGACGTTCGTCGCCGGCGCAGATCGGTCGGCGCCTGGTCCGTCACGAAGGGCGGGATGCTGTCGTTCGCTGCGTGTTAGACGAACGGCAGCATCGCGATGCTCTGCTCCCCAACCTTG
>NZ_JXYF01000276.1:0-434 GCF_000967735.1 Paracoccus sp. S4493 | reverse complement strand
CAGAAGATCGTCCGTCGTCATCGCCGCCTTGTCCCGCTTTGCGCGAGACACTGGACCAGCCACCGCCGGGGGGCAACCCCGTCGACCTTGTGCCATGGGCCGGCAAGGCGTAACCTGGCGCGATCCCGCGTGGAGGTCCCGTCATGTCCATCCTGTCCCGCCGCACCGTCCTGATGGGCGCCGCGGCCGTGATGCTGCCCCTGGGGGTGCGGGCTGCGCCGCCGTCGGGCTGGCGGCTGATGATGGTCGAATCGCCCGCCTGCCACCATTGCCGCGCCTGGCATGCGCAGATCGGGCCGGGCTATGCGACCTCGGCCGCGGGGCGGGCCGCGCCGATCCTGCATGTCGACGTGGATGGCCCCTATCCCGATGGGCTGGCACTGGCACGGCGACCCTGGATCACGCCCACCTTCGTGCTGCTGTCGGACGGATCC
>NZ_JXYF01000275.1:0-18062 GCF_000967735.1 Paracoccus sp. S4493 | reverse complement strand
GTGCAGACGTAAGGCGATCAGCGCGACCGGGGTTCCTTGCGCAATCGATGCCCTGCCCGACCGTTGCCCTGTCGCACCGTTCCGCCGCCGCCGACGATCGGACATAAACGGGTGACCTGTGTCTGCCCGGCCTGTCCCCGACTGCTGTCACGACAGGGGGGTGCCGCTGCCGGGCCGTGGGTGACGTGACCTGCCGTCGGGGCGATGAGGCAAAGGGCTGGAACATTCGTGCCATCCCCTTGTTGGACCCCTGCTCGATTACGGGCCCAGAACACAAGGAAAGGCCCGCCCATGCATCGTCGTCCCGACACGCCACCCCTCATTCCTAGCACCGCGCGCAGGTCGCGGAACCGCGCCTGATGCGCCGTTACGCCGCCGCACACGCTGCCACCAAGCATGCGGGAAAAGACGCTTGGTGGCCTGATGCGATGGGAATGGATCGGCCTGCCCATCCTGATCGCGGCTGCGGTGCTGCTCAGCTGGATCGTGCACCGCACGCTCAAGGTGCTGCGCCATCACGCCCGCGGGCAGATCGCCACCGGGATCCTGACGGCATCGTCCAAGCCGCTGATCATCGCCAGCGTCACCGGCCTGGTGTGGTGGGTCACCGGTAACGTCTTTGTCTTTTCGGGCCGCATCGACGTCTTCGTCACGCCTGCCATCGCGATGGGCGTGGTGACGGCCCTGCTTCAGGACAAACGCTTTTTGCGCCTCCGTGAACCTCGATGCTTTCATCGTTATCCGCTCCTCTCCCAGCCAGGGAAGGTTAACCGAAAACTCCAGCTTCAAACGGTCCAGTTTCCAGGGGGCAGAGCACGAGCTGTCGGCGAAAGAGCGTCAGGTCGTCGAGACTTCTACCTCACTCAAGCGCCGCTTAAACAAGTCTACTAAATACAGTACAGCACAGCGGGAGAGCCCGCATTTGCCGCAGGCAGACCTTTACATATCACGTTCTATTCGTTTGCGGAATTGTATGACGCACGGCCCACATACGGGCTGCCACGACCTCGTTCTGGTCGAGCGAAGTTCCTAAATGCCGCCCCAAGAGCCTGATGGCGGCTGCGATTTCGGATGTGGTGGCAAGTGTGCCAGTCTCGATCAAATTGCATAGCTCGACGACTGTCTTGGGAAAATCCATGGTAGAGTCACTGGGTACAAAAAATCTCGGCAGAGGGGACGCGGTCAGCATGACAACCACACTGGTGAGATCGCTGCCAAGCCCTTCAAGTCGACTTGATATATCACCGTCTGGCTCTCTTGCTTTTATAGCGTGAAAACGACTGGCAAATGTTCGGGCGCTGTTCGTGGTTTGAAGGATGTTCAGGAGAAAGCTGACAGCCAGTGTTAGCAGGATCATCCCATTCATGGCGGCAACCATCGACAGGATATCCCACCATCCACCGGTTACCTGGACCGTCGAAGCTCCTAAGGTGGAAAGCGTCGAACCTGCAAATGCCACTGTTTGTACCCATGTGGCCGGTTCCCCAGTATCGGTCTGCACCAGGGAGAGGCCGCCGCGCAGGATCAGCACATAGCCGCAGAGGTGAAGCAGTACCCAGGTTCCTGCAACTGCCAACAGGATAACAGGCCCCAATAATCCACGGATGGAAACCCCAGTCATTTGTTCCAAAACCAAGGTCAACTTTGATCCCAAGCGCCAGAGTCCTTCAGCAACGGCACGGCTGAGAAACCCTGTTCCGCTAAGACTGATTGTCGTGCGTAAGAAATCGTAGAACGCGACAAGCACCAGTGCCGCACCGGTCAAAATCAGCATTGGGAAATCATCCATGGTTACTTTCTGTGGCGATACTCTCAACAATGATCGTGGCAATGATCGATATACCACCTTCATACGGCAGACACGACCTTACCTCGAACTGTCATGGATGCCGAAGGTGCGCTCATGACAAGTCGCACGGAAGCGGTGTTATACAGGCGCAGAAAACCGGACAAATGCCTTAAAGAGCTGAATATGAGTGCGGGTCCACATAGAATATGTGATCGTCAATCGACCGGATCCGAACCATTTTGGGAGCCCATTTGGGCGACACGGCGGTGGTGTGATAGTGATCTGCCCCATGCAGTTCCGGCAGCGGGCCATTCACGAGAACTTCTGCTGCAATGCTCACCGCTTTTCTCCAAGAATCAGTATCTTCGATTTTGGGATATTCATAGCGTGATGTCATAAAACTGAACTGCGTCGGAACAACGTTTTCGCATGCACTATCTCCCCACCGGTGAGGAATTGCAGCCCGTTGCAGGATGACGGAGGCTACCGCGCGCTGCCCGAATTCTTCTTGATCACGTGCCTCATGATAGATCGCGACGGCAATGCAGGAAAGATCGCTGGCGTTGCGCAAGGATGGTGGAGGTGGAGGGATTGCAGCTCCCCTGACGATCTCGGCGGGGGTTGCAGGTCTAGGGGCAGGACGAAATGTCATTACCTCGGCAGGACGTGGTAGAGGAGCGATGGCGACCTCGAGTGTCAGACCGCTGTTATCAAAGCCGGACTCTTCAGGATCAGCCGTTGCTTGTTGAATACGGTTTGGCCCAATTGCTGTTTTTCCGTGATAGACGGCTTCAGAAGCAGAATGCACTGGCGCGCCAAAGCTGCCATTGGGCGCATAGAAGCTTGATGTCTCGCCGGTCCACAGCTGTTCCCGTGTAACGGATACAACAGCTTCTGCAGAGCATTAGGCAATAAGGACAGTTAATGCTACAGACTGTGCCTGAACCATTGGCATGTTCCCTTGATTGCATAAGGAACGGTGATCGACGCAGTTGTGTTCCATTTTCGCTTCGTGGACCGTGTCGATGCTTGGCGTCAGCAAACTGAAATGCGGAAGTGCCACATTTGCGCTGCCCGTGGAGAGATCGGCATCTACAGAACGCGGGCGGCGCAGCTGGGCTTGGCGCCTGAACAGCTACTAATGGGTGTTATACTATGCAGGATCGACGAACTGCCGCGGTCAAAGCCCGAGCAAAAGAAGCCGCAGCTCTCAATCAACGGAAAAATGGCCTCGCCTTTAGGCACAACTCAAACCCATACCCGAGCACGCACAACATTTACGAGTGTTAGGCTCACTGCGATGCGGATTGGTTCCACGGGAGACAACTGCGTCGTCAAATTGCTGGCTAGACCGTTGCTCCTCCCAAAGAACCCTGCCTGACCTGCACTAAATGTATCGTGAATGACCGCGGCGAATGCCTATCGGTTTTGGCAGGGCGGCGTCACGCTCGACCCGCGCGCAAATAACAGTATCAACGGGGCTTCGGGCTACGACCTGCTTTGGAGAGGAGGCGGCTGCGACACATTAAGTGGTTGCGCCGGGCCGAACACGCTGATCGGCGGTTGCGGAAATGACAGCCTGGCAGACGGTGATAGCTTGATGAGAGGCTGGGGCGCCGACACCTTGCAGGAGGGCGGCGGAAACTAGACCCTGATCGGCGGCCAAGAATATGACCTTCTTGCTGGCGGCGCCGGTGTCGACACGTTCGCTTTCCACACAGGCAACGGAGGTAAAAGGATCGCCGGATATCAGATCGGGATCGATCGCCTTATGATCGGTGACACAGTGCTGCCGCGGTCGGTGCCCCGGTTCTCTATCAAGGACGTCCATAAGACTGCCCTGGGCGTGGTCATCGATTTCGCAAACGAAAACAGGATCACCATCGAAGGCCGAGGCATTGCCCCCGAAGCCATTGCTAATGATATCTTGCGTTTGTAATCAATGCGGGTCTGCAAGCTCAGTTGGGTCGCACGGGTCCGTTCATCTCACCCTGTTGGCGTATGCGTCCACCACGCCTACCCAAACACTAGAGTTGCGCAGTGACTACGGGACGTGGCTCGTCTGAGCCTGACTTGGCTAGGACATTGTTCGACGATGTAGCGCGCTGTCACGGTCTTATTGCTGCCGGTTCAACATGATCATCCAAAGGATCTTCGCCTCAAGGAACTGCCTTCTGTGCAGCGGCTTACCATTGCGGCAGCGTAAAGGGACATCATGGAAGGCGAAATCATGCAAGGGCTGACACCTGTACAGGTCGTGGCCTTGGTTGGCGTGCTTGGCGTCGGCGCGCAATGGCTTGCGTGGAGGCTTCGCTTGCCGGCGATCGTTTTGATGCTGGGCGTCGGTCTGCTGGTGGGGCCGGTCATGGGCTGGTTTCTGCCCGAACGTGATCTGGGGCCGATATATCGCCCACTGATCTCCGTTGCAGTCGCGATCATCCTTTTTGAAGGCGGATTGACCCTGACACACCATCATTTGGGTGATGCACGGGGCCCTGTCCAAAGATTGGTATATCTTGGCGCACCCTTGGGCTGGGCCCTGTCAGCCGGCGTGCTATGGCTGGCAGTGGGCCTTTCGTGGCAAGCGTCGGCAGTGTTCGGGGGCGTTATGGTTGTCACGGGACCGACCGTCATCGCGCCCATGCTGCGCCAGGCAAAGCTGCGTGCTCGGCCCGCCAGGATCCTGCAATGGGAAGCCATCCTGAATGATCCCATCGGCGTCCTGATCGCGGTATTGCTGCTTGAGGTCGTGCTTGTTCTTGAGACAGGATTGTCGGCGGGCGCAGCTATCTGGACGATAGGCTCGGGCATCGGCTTCGCAGCCTTTGCAGGATGGGCCGTAGGGGCCGGAATGGCAGTGGCGTTCCGCAAAGCATTCGTCCCCGAGTATATGAAAGTACCCGTTCTGTTCGTAGCGGTCTTGGCCGTTTTTGCCGTCACCGACACCATCCTGCATGAGACAGGCCTGCTGGCTGTGACCATCATGGGAATGGTTTTGGCAAACGCCAAACTGTCGTCCTACACGGAAATTCATCGCTTCAAAGAACATGCGACGATCCTCCTCGTGTCAGGAGTATTCGTCCTGATGGCCGCCTCCCTCGATTTTTCGACCCTAGGAGGGCTGACATGGCGCGCAGCGCTGTTTGTTCTGTTCACCGTTGCCTTGGCACGCCCCTTGCAGGTGCTTTTGCCTTTGATCGGAACCGCCCTGCCGATGAACGAGCGCTGGCTGATTGCCCTGACAGGACCGCGCGGCGTGGTCATGGTGGCCGTTTCCGGACTTTTCGGGGAGAAATTGGTCGAGGCAGGGATTCCCGATGGGGCAGCCCTTGCACCGCTTGCCTTCATCATCGTCCTCGCGACGGTCATCATTCACGGGTTCACGCTCGCACCGCTTGCCCGCAAGCTGGGCCTGTCCGGTCCGGAACGACCGGGTTTGTTGATCGTCGGCGGGTCACCCTTTGCCTTATCACTGGCACAGGCATTGCAGCGCGCGGATGTCGGCACATTGATTGCCGACACCAATCGGCAACATCTGAACCACGCGCGGCAGGCGGGCATCCCAACCTATCACGGTGATATCTTGGGCGAAGTCGCCGAACACAAGGTAGAATTCGTTGCCTACTCTACCGTTCTCGTTGCATCCGATAACGACGCCTACAATACGTTGGTCGCGACGGATATGGGCCCTGATCTTGGCCGAGAGCATGTTTGGCAATTGAGCAGGGTTCGCGAAGACTCACGCCACGCCCTGCCCGCCCAACTGGGTGGTCAGCGTCTGGAAGGAAGGCCGACATTCGAGACTGTCAACCAGCGCATTGCCGAAGGATGGGCCATTCGCAGCACCCGCCTTACGGAGGAGTACGATGCAGATGACTGGCGCGCTGACCGGCCGAATGCCGTTCCCATCCTGACCATCAGCAAAGGCGAGTTGTGCTTTGTCGGGGAGGATGTGCCGTTCTCGGCACAGCCGCAGGATTGGATCACGGCATTCGTGCCGCCAGAGCAATCAGGAAACTCTGGTAAGCAGCACAAACAATCTGCTGCTGAGGCGACCGAAATTGTAAAAGATCATCAAAGCACGCAGCAATCTGGGAGCTAGCATTTTACGTATCGCACGGAATTAGCCCCCCTTGCTTGTCGGCAGGCTGTTTCGCCTCTCCAGTCAAGCGGATACCTTTCAATTGGCTATCCTCATCAATGCGCACCGTCCTCGGTCCGCGTAGCATAGGCGCTTTGAGCCGAGGCTGTGTGGAAGGTCAGCCTTATGGTAGACTTAAACATGGTGGCGAGAGGTCGGCAGGTCGGGTTTCGTGAAGGGCACCGCCCGGGAACAGGCGGTTTTTTCCAGATCGTCTCCAGGTCGGGGTTGGCGAGGATCACGTGGTTCGGGTGATTGACCTGCTTGTCGTTGAACTCGATCTGTTAACGCTCTGAGTTCCGCGATCGGCGCCGGCGCGGACGGGGCGACCCGGATATCAAGCAGAGTACACTCGTGCCGCTTTGCCGTTGGACCTGCCGCCGGCGCTGAGCGGCACCTACCTCTCCCTGACCAGCGTTTCTGCACTCTCGAGGTCCAGATCGTCGATCAGGTCCCGATCTTCCTCGGTAAGGGGACGGGGCTGGATATTGAGCCTGGCGGCAAGGCCAGGATCCACGCGAAACGTGGCGGCCATCGGGAAATGGTCCGAGCCGACATGATCCAGACGCTCGATCGAGACGACGGCAATGTCGGGCGTTGCGTAGAATTGATCCAGCGGAAACCGAAGAAACCAGCTGTTCGCATCGAAGCTGGCATAGAAGCCGCGACCAATGCGGGGATCGAGGTAACCACCGACCCGTCTGAACGTCTGCGAGGTCTCGGACCAGGCCACGTCGTTGAAATCGCCCATCGCCACCACGGGCATGTCGTCGCTCTCCGCAAACTTTGCTGCGGCATAGATCTGGCGGTCGCGGTCGTTTGTGTCTTCCCCGGGGATCGGCGGTCGTGGATGCAGACCCAGGAAATGAAACGGCTGTCCGCCGGGGCTTCTCAGGCGCGCGAATAGAGATGGCGTTCTGTCGTTCGTCAGTTGGATGACCCGGGCCTCATCGACCGGTAGCCGGGTGGCAAACACCAGGCCGTAGTAGTTGCTCTGCGGCTGGCGCACGACGGTCGGATACCGCGACAGCATCGGCTGGAGTTCGGCGAGCCAAGTCGCGTCTGTTTCCAGGAGCAGCAGGATGTCCGGATCATAGCGGTTGATCATCTCGATGACGTCCTGATACCGCGTGTTGCCCATCTGGACGTTGGCTGTGATGACCCTGACAGCGTCTGGCGCCGGCTCTGCAAAGGCCATCTCCGGAGATGCCAGCGGCGTATAGGGATAGACCCGCCATGCCTGATAGCTGCAGACTCCGACCATCGCCAACAGGATTACCCAACGTGCGGGTCGGTTTAGGAACAGGGCGCCGATCATCAGGAAGAGGCTGGCGACAAGGATCTGAACGCGGGGAAAGCCCATTGCCCGCACCCACCATTCGTTCGTGTTCCACAGTGGAAGGATCGTCACGCAGACGGTCAGGATCGCCAGAGGCCACACGACAAGGGGGGCTGCGTGGCGGAGGATATGCATCGACATTCTTAGCTTCCCCAGGGTGCATCGGGCAGGCGTGTAGGAGTGGCTCCCCTCAAGGATGGACACGTCGTTTATGTTCCCTGGAATTGACGCTGTCCCGCAGGCATCGGGGCGGTTTCAATGATATCATGCACCGAGGTCCATATCGTAACTGACATTGGCCTCGCGACATGCAGTGGCGGGCATAGCCCACCATTCGATCCCAAAGTCGTGAGGCGCGCGAATTCGCAGCTCAGACGCCTCGGCTGGACACACGACAAACCTGCGGCAGACGCATCAGCTGATCTGTCTGATTGCGGCTAAACCAGACGAAATCGCGCTCAACGATTTCAGTGGCGCTATTTCTGCATTCCGTAACAAGGATGCTGGGGGTTTTTAAGTCAGTGGATAGCCGCGCTGCATCTCGATCCGGCCCAATGCTAGAGCGTGGCTTCTATCAACCGGCGAGCTTGTACAACTGATCCTGTTGCCGGATGAGCTTTTCGTAAAGAGCCCGATACCGGGTGTTGTGGCGATATGCAGCAAGAGCTGAAACGATCATATCGAGTTCGTCTTCAGAGGCGATGGCCATGATCACGTTGTCCCGCACGGTTGTCTCCGTTGATTTTCTATTTCACCGGCATCAACATGCAGCGCACGTCGTGGTTGCACTGATTAACCGCAAGTTGAGATTCTGGCGGAAACGCGCTCAGACCAAGCAAAATGACCGTCGATCGCCGAGATGAAGTACGACACGTGCGATGATCCCACCATCCGCTGTGACAGAGGCGACGTTGGCGGCATGTGCCGTCACGGCCTCCGTGCGGTCGGTTATACGGTTCATGCCTGATACCTCACTGCAGGTCGCATATGCCCATGGCGGTGTCGAACGACGTGTCTGATGCCGACAGCTCTCCACTATCGATGTCGATAGGCCGAAACGGCGGAAGTTCCTGGGCGGCGGGTTGGACCTGGCTGAGACGATAGCAGCCGGTGTACACGGTGGTCCCGTCGGTGGTCACCGCTTCGATCGCAACAGGAACAGCGAAGTGCAGCGTGCCAGCAGCCCCATCGGCGATGACCTTTCCATGGCGCAGACGGACGCTTTGGGTGGTGGCGTAACCCTCACGGAAGGCGGCCAGGTCCGGAGCAGTTCTGGGATCAAAGTAGCTGTGCGCGCGAAGGTACTCCTGCCTGCTTATGGCATTATAAAGCGACGCCACCACCCGGTCCGCAGTGGACCGATCATCGAGATAGGGGGCGGCTTCTTGCGCATATGAAAGCGTCGACGACAAGGCGGCAAACGCTGCGAAGGTGAGGATGCGGATCATGCCGGGAGCCTCGATCTGATACTCATGATAAAGAGGTGGATTGCTCGGTATCGCGGGAGTGCCGCTCGGTGTGGCTACACCTCTTCCACTGAACTGGTGCGCGCGATGTTCATCAGCGGCAAGAGTAGCTGAACAGGTACCGCCCCTCGCCACCTGGGCGACCGGGGCTGACTGAGCATATGCGCTGATTGCTGAGGAGGTAGTCGCGGGCGGCCCCACGATACTCGATTTCCGGATCCTCGATCCCGACAGCCATCAAGGCGACCTCCAATTGGCCGCGGCGATCGGCGATATACCACGCATTGCCCTTGTAGAAATGTTCGTCAGCGGTGCCGAAATCGGAAACGGGCGGTGTTGTGCACCCCCCAAGAGCAAGCAAGCCGATCAATGCGTATTTCATGCCGAGGTCAGTCCCTTACGATCACGCGGCCATGTCGCGCCTTTAACATAAAGACGAACCTTCGTTGGCAGTGTGAGTTCCGCGGCAAGCATCGGTCTTCTTGTCCGACCGGCGCGCGTTCTTCGGTGAGAGATCATCGATACCGGCAAACTCGCGGTCAAGGGTTCAGGCGAACAGATCGAGAAACCAAGCCTCCAGATCAAGCAGGTTTGGCAATGCGATTTTCGATAGGGCCTGGATGAAGAAGTATACCCGGCAAATGTCAGGATAACGGTCAGACTTGGCAAGCTACCTTGCGGAACATTGGATCCAGTCATCTGTTGAGGTGCAGGAGGACCATGTCATGACGCAAGACCAACCGAAACCGACACCTACCGATCAAGTTCAAGAGGCCGCAAAGACGGAGCGACACCCCGAAGTGCCTGACCATGTTTTAGATGAGAAGGACCCTGCTGTACCCGGCGGCAACCGCCCTAACGCCGCAGTCGCGGAAGACCCAACCAAGCCTGGCTTGATTGATAAGAGCAAGACCTGACCAAAGTGACCATGCGTTGACGTCAAGGCCCGCCCGCTCGGCGGGCCTTTGAACATGAAAGCGTGTCGGTACAATTTAAGGAATCGCGAGATTATTGATTCTCCTATAGGTTGAACTCGACAGCATTCCCTGTTGTCACCCGGCCCCGCTCGGCAACTCCCTCCAACCGAGCGGGGCCTTCCCCCACAACAGCTGTTCCGAAACCCTCCGCTACCAAGGCCGACAGATAAGCATCGTCTAGAAGACCAACGCGTGTTGACGCTTCCGATCTGAAGGTAAGGTTCTGCGCCGTTCGAGGCAAACTCCGGACTGTGGGTCTGACACCATTGTCCGAATTCTTGCGCGCCTGGACTCGGCCGCCGCTATCCTCCCTGCATCTATCCAGCTTGGCACCCACCGCGGCACGCGACGCCTTGGTTCGGACCGGCAGCCAAATCGGCGGCTTGCCGGATCGCACGTGATCGCCGAATGTCGCTGCATCAGAAATTGTCTTGGAGAATGAAATGCCCAGAGGAACGGTCAAGTGGTTCAATGCGGACAAAGGCTACGGCTTCATCCAACCGGAAGGCGGCGCGCAGGATGTCTTCGTCCACATCTCGGCCGTTGAGCGCGCTGGCTTGCAGACCCTGAAAGACGGGGCAGCTGTGTCCTACGAGCTGGAAACAGGTCGCGGCGGCAAGACCAGCGCGATCGACCTTCAGTTAGTGTGAATGCTGCCGGCGGCACCGGCGAGTATCAGCTGACTTTGCTGCGCGGCCAAAATTGTTTGCAGGCGACCCGTGCTCGGGTCGCCCCTTTGTCTGCATCGGATCACCGTTGGCATATCGCGTCTCCATTGTAGTCAGAACCTTGCCCTTTTGGCGCTAATGGTCGGATGATGACGGCATGGCCCGCGCCGCGTGGTTCAACTAACTGACTCGACGCAACTGTCGCGTACCCGTTAAATCAGAGACGTCAAGGCAGACAGCTCAGGACGTTTGGGCAGTTCGCGTATTGCCCGGCGCCGGAGGTGCGGTTCCAGTAGTACGGCGACGACGTGAACCCGACACTGGAGCGGATCGTCGCCAAGAGCAGCACCTCGCACCTATGTCGCGGAGCTGTCAGTTCCGGTGAACTATAGCTGGTATAGTCAACAACATACCCTCAGTGAGACAGACCATGTGCGGCATTGCGATAGTCCCTGTCCCATTTCCGCTCGACTTCGATGTCGAGGATGATCCGTGCCTGGTCTGCAAAGGCGAGCTCAACGCCGACTGGATCTGCACGCGGTGTCATGCCGATCACTTTGTGGGCGTCATGCTCCTGATCGGATATGGATCGCCCAAGAGGGGCGTACCGGCATCCAAGAGTTCGGGCAAGGTATCGGCAGAACGGCACACCGCTAATTAGTCTTGCCTCCGTTTCTTCGGACACGCAGGCAGTTGGGATATGAGCTGCCCTACTCTTCTTTCCGCTCTCGACCCCCCGCCCGCCGCACGACATCATCGACCCCCGACATCGCGGCATCGAGCTCCGCCATGATCCGGTCCAGTTGGGCCTCGTCGCGCCCTCCCTTTATCCGCTCCAAGGCACCGATCGGCTTTATGCGTTCGCTCGGCCCCTCGCGGCTGACGAATACATCACCCCGAACCGCCCCCGCCCCTCCCGCATGTCCCATCCGCGCGGCGAGGGACGGCAGCGCCCAGAACCGGGAGGTGCTTCGGGCGGTGAGGTTGCTGAGGCAGCCAGCATCGACGAGCTCGCCGATCAGGGTCAGGGCCGTCCGGCGGGTCACCCCCAGTTGATCCATGACCATTGCCGAACTGATGACCGGCTGCGCCTTCAGATAGGCGATCAGGTCGACAAGGCGCGACCGCCCATGTGCAGACGACGTCATGGCCGAGAGACGCGCCAGCTCGTGGCGCAGGGTCCCCAGATGACCGAGATCATGAGAGAGGCTCCGCGTGGTTGCCTCCAGGAACGAGGCCAACCCGGTCACCGGCGACCAGACCCGGAAGCCGGTGCGGGTCAGCGACACGGAGGGCGGCACGATCCACCCGGCCGCCGCCGGCATCAGCAGGCCCCCTGCCCTCTCGTCCAGCTCATCGCGGTCGACCCTTTTATCAGGAGACAGCCCCTGCAGATGCCGCGCGGCACCCTCCACGGCCATGAAGACCAGCCGCTCGGCCACCGGGCTGCTCCGTCGGGAACGGAAGGCATAGCTGGCCGCCGCGCGCCATCCCGCCAGGATCGGAACGTGGGACCAAGCGCGAGCGGCCTCCACGACCAGGGGCAGCTCCGCATCCTCGAGGCGATCGCCCTCGTCGCGTGTCTGACCGATGGGCGCGGCGGCCGCTTCGATCCGGCGCAGGGCCGCGACCGGCGCGCCGAACGGATCCCCGGGTCGCCGGATGACGGTCAAGACCTTCAGGGCCATCTCGGCCGCCCGAGCATCCTCGTCCATCGCGGTGCCGCTGGTAAGACGCAGCACCATCCCCTGCGTGGAGATGCGCTCGCCTTCGAGGCCGACCGAGGCGGCAGCCTCCAGAAGGCTCGTCTCCATCCGCCACAGAGCAGCCAGGGCGGGGTCGGCCAAGAGGATGCCTTCGACCCTCGCTGCGTGGGTCTCGGCACTCAGAAGAAGCGATCCGACATCCATCTGATAAACCATGATTATGTAGCCAACAGTTTAGCATATCGTCAGCATTCTGCAGTTGCCTAGTACTTTCAGATGTTGGCTGAAGTCACTCCCATCCCGCCACTCAGGCAAATGAGATCCCGAAGGCGTTGGAATACGGCCCAGAGAGCGCAGGAAGGCGCGCATTTCCGTCCCCTGCTGGACGCAGTGGCTCTGCGCATCCGTACGGCAGACGCAGATATCGGCGTTGCATCTGTTTGCAAACGGTCGGTTATTGACGACTCGTGATATTGCAATACGGTCCTAAATGCCTCTTGTCGGCTACGCCCGCGTCTCGACCGAGGATCAGACCCCGTGCCCCAGGTTCAGGGCTTGAAGGCCGCAGGCTGTGCCTTGGTTCTTGAGGAACAAGCCTCGGGCGGTGACCGCACGTGTCCTGTGCTGGCGCGATTGCTAATGAAGATATAGTAGATACGTTCGCAGGCTTAGGCAGCGCCGATGCCCGAAGCGGAAAGCCAGCGGAACGTGTCACCTGACCGGCTACAGCAGACTCGTAGGCTGTATTTGTATTATCTGGGGCTCAACACCTCGCTCGGGCACCGCCGCAACAGTATGCGTGCGAAGAGTTCGGCTGCTGGGCTTGGTTGGGCGTAGATTGTGCATTTCAGCCTTGACCCAGAAGGATCTCCGCTTCCCAATCGACGCCCAAGCGGTGCTGGGTGGTTTGTACAGGCGACCGCCAATATGCCAGTGCCGATGCCACAATAGAATTGAGTAAATTTGGTCGGCGCAGATGATCCGCCGATAAGCCACCGCCTTAACACCTGCACGCCAACTGTAACCCATGGGTTACGCGCATTCAGATCGACGCGTAACCCGCGGGTTACTTCTCATCCAACACCTTGTGAAATGCTTCAATTGCGCTCTGAAGGCGCTTCCTGTCGATCGAAGAAAAGTCGGTGCCAGAAAGAATTCTGCATTCACCCTTCCGCGCTGTTACCTTTGCCTCACCGACGTGAAATTCGTACTTCACCGCCTTCTTCTGATCGGCCCCGCGCCCCGGAGTGCCCCGACCTGCCAAAGCGGCCGGTGGCCGTGACAGCACCTCGGTTTGCTCTTCCGCCGACCTGACCGATGCTAGAGCATTTCGGAGGGACACTGAGACTTCGGGGGAGGCCTGGATCCTCCTGGCAACCTCGACCCCCAAATTGCGCGAGATCGCTTTGGGATAAGGCAATACATCGCCAAGTTCCTGCAGCAAGAAAACAAAGCTTCGGATGTAAGATCGCTTCATCTTGTGAAGCGATGCAAAGATCCGACCCACAAGAACATCGGCCTCCTGCCCTTCCATGCCAGCATCAGCCGCCGCAGTGATGGCCACCTGCGCCATCTCGGCGAAGCTCAGGTCCTCACGGATGACGTTTTCCTCGACCATGTCGATGTAGAGGTCGATCCGATCCGCTGGACCTGACGAAACCCGCGCCGTCACGACCGCGAAGCGCGTATCGCCGGTCTCTTGCCACAGCTGTTTCAAAGCCGTCAAACGTCGCCAGCCCTTCTTCAACTGAAACCCTGCATTGGTTCTGAAGACCTCAATCGGCTCTTTCTGCCCCCGGGCACGAATGGACGCTTTAAGTTCCTCCATCTCGTCAGAACCCGCGGTCGCCGCAAGATCGATACGGTCGCGTGGAAGGTCGTCAGTCCTAATGTCGTCGACACGGATTATCTCGAGCACCCGGCCTTCGCCCTGCGCTGTCCTGAAGGCCTTGGCATCTGACGCATTCTGACGGCGCTGCTCGACCAAGGTCTCCGTGCTTTCGGCAAGGCTTCCCGCGGCTTCGCGAACCGCCGCACCCATCGGTCCAACTTCGCGCTTGCGCGGCTTGACGCTGGCTGGCTCCAAGGGCTCGAAACCGAACTTTCCTTTCCCGCTCATGCACCCGTACCCCCATTGCTGTTTTTGCCATCCCATGCGCGAAGCACGGTCTCTCGGAACTCAATATAGGCGGTATCAAAGCTCTGTCTGGCGCGCTTCCATGTTTCACGGGTCATCTGTCGATAGTCCTGCTCATAGACCGATTGCTGGAAACGCCCGGACTGCTCGACAGCCCGCGTCATCTCGATGGCATTCTTGCAAACATCATCGCCAAAGACGTTCCGGAAGGCATCCATCATCGCGATATGTAGTGGGTTCGACGCCTCAAAACGGGTCATTAGCAGCCTGACGTCATCGAATTTCTTCGGCAGACTGATCCCGGCATCCTGGGCCAGCGTCGCGAAGCCAGAAGAAATATCCTCCATCGCGTCGCCTAACTGGCCCAGATAGCTGGTGGTCGAGTCGTACTCCCAGTACCCCGGACCCGAAGGCACGTAGAGGATGTCGGCAGCGAATGCAGCGTTGAGGGATTGATAGCCGATGGCCGGAGGGCAGTCGAAAATGATGATGTCATACTGGTCATCGGGAAGTTCATCGAGATATCTGGAAATGCAGCCAAAAAAGCTCCAGGCTTTATGAAGTGCCCGATACTGCGCACTTGCGAATTCGACAAAGGCAGCATTCGCGCAGCTGGGAATTACATCGATCGTCGACCAAGCGGTTTTCTGAATAAAGTCCTGTGCGCGTTGTGCACCGATGGATTGGACATCTTCGGGCAGTTCGTCAGAGGAAGGGTAGGGGCAGTCGGCCGGGTCGTCATATGCGGCTACAATGCGGTCGGCCTCGCGGCACAGGTCACGGCACATGATCCCCCAAACAGTATTCCATTCCTTGACCTCGACCAGACCCATCGAATGGGTCAGCGTGGCCTGGGGGTCAAAGTCGATTACCAACACGCGATAACCGTCCAGTGCGGCGCCATTTGCCAGATGATGGGCGACCACCGTCTTGCCCACACCGCCCTTGAAGTTGGAGACCGCAATCCGCATCGCGCGTCCAGGCGGGCGCTTTGGCATCAAAGTCTTCCCACGAAAGCGCAGCCTGCGGCGCAGCTCATTGATCTCATTCAGGGTGAACCAGCGCTGACGTCCGTCCTCTTCCACGATCCCCTGTGGCAAGGAGGGATCATCCGCCAGCTTTTTGCGAAGCGTGTCCGCCGGGATGTCAAACATGAACTGACTGATTTCCCAGATCGAGAAGGGCCGTAGGGTCTTTTTTTCGGAAGGTGAGAACGTTGCCTTCCTGACTGCTGCCTGCTGTGCAAGGCTGCGTTCGTTCATTCCTTGAAGATGAGTATGGTCCCGCATGTCTCGGCTCGCGTTTTATGGCTTCCCCTTCTGAATAACGCGAAACGCCGGAAAAGCAAATCCGGCGTTCTGCGTTTTGCCATTGTTAGGGAAGTCCATCTAAGAACGCGATTTCGGACGGATACGGGGACATATTTGACCAGCATGGTACCGTTTCGGTGACACCAGAACGCCGATAAGGTGACACCCAAGCTGTCACCTATAACCTATATAACCAGATTTTCATCAATCTGAGTGGACGTCAGCGCTAATCGCGCTTTTAGTTACTCGTTGACAGATTGCAGGATTTTAATCACTCTCATAGCATGAGCAGAATCGGTCGAAGATGCCGAGAGAGATGCCAGGGGGCGGCAATGAAGGCGACAAGATCCACCGGGCCGCACGCCTCGGTTCAAAAATATGACCTTTTGACAGCTATGGCCATTGCCGGCCTCCACGGAAAAGCCGTCTTTCAAACCTCCATGCTTCGCCTAGTGGCCTTGGTCACGGCCCGCTACAACTGGAAGCTGGACGAGCTGACGGTTGGACAGCGTGACCTTGCACGGATGTGGTCGGTGGATGAACGAACCGTCAAGCGAGAGATCAAGCGGCTGTTAGAGAACGAGATTCTTATTCAACTTCGGCCGGGCGTACGGGGCCGGGTAGCCGCCTATCGGCTGAACCAGCGCGAGATCTATCGAAGAAGTGAATCCCATTGGGAAGAGGTTGGACCGGATTTTGCTGCCAGGATGGATACTAACAGGCAATGCCCGGATGCCATCGGACCGACAGTCGTCCGGGTTAACTTTCGTCCTATGATGGCGCCGGATGATCCGCAGAAAACGGCATGGGGGCGTACATGCGTGCGCCTGGCTGACATGGACCCAGATCTCTATAAAAGCTGGTTCTCTGGTTTGGTTTTCGAGGATTTTGAGCAGACAGCGCTACGCCTTCGGGCGCCGTCTTCCTTTGTGGCAAAATACATCGTCACGCATCATCAAAAGCGCTTGCAGGACGTGGCGAGCAGTGAGTTCGGCGCGATCAGAAAGGTCGAGATCATATTCTGAGCGGCCTCCCTTCGGACCGCTGCACCACTTCGACACGGCGGTCATGAGTTTTTCAAAGGCCCCGCAATGTTTCCAGAACCGAAGCCAGCGGCATGGCCCTTAGCCCCTGAGCCACCGGGATATCATGTTCCCCCGCATAGACCAGAACGCCTTGATCGGCCTTGATGTCTGCAACCGCCAGGTGGAACCCCCGTGATACCCTCGGTGTGGTCGTCCGCTTGACTTCGATGGCCCAAGTTCCGCCGCCCGGAAGCCGCAAGACAAGGTCAACCTCCGCTCCCGCTGAGGTCCGATAGAAAAATGGTTCGGTTCCCGCCGGTGCAGCCGCAATGAGGGCCTCAAGGCAGAACCCCTCCCAACTCCCACCCACCACGGGATGACCCAGCAGGTCTTCAAATGTCTCTAGTCCAAGCAGGGCGTGAACAAGACCGCTATCCCGGACAAAGACCTTGGGTGACCTGACCAGTCTCTTGCCAACATTCTCATGCCAAGGCTGAAGGCGTCGGACCAGCATCAGGTCGACAAGCAGGTCCAGATAGCGTCCGACTGTCTGGCCCGAGACGCCCAAGCCCTCGGCCAGTGCGGCGGCGTTCAGCAGGCCGCCCTGCGCATGCGCCAGCATGGTCCAGAAACGGCGCAAGGTGGTTGCAGGGATTCGCGGACCCAAGGCCGGGATATCTCGTTCCAGATAGGTGCGCAGGAAGTCCTTGCGCCAGTCCATGCTGGTCTTATTGGTATCGGCTTGGAAGCTGTCGGGAAACCCTCCACGCAGCCAAAGTTCGTTTAGCCGATCCGTACCTACTTCGTCGAGAAGAAGTGGCGGCATTTCAATATAGCGGACGCGTCCAGCAAGCGATTCTGCCGATTGATGCAACAGGACGTTCGATGCTGACCCGAGCAGCAGGAACTGTCCGGTCCGAAACCCTTGGCGACGTCGCGTATCTATCTGACCACGAAGGCTTTTGAACAGTCCTGGAAGCTGCTGAACCTCGTCCAAAATGACGAGCTTTCCCGCCTGTTCATCCAGATAAAGATCGGGCTCGATCATGATTTGTCGATCAGAACTGCGTTCCAGATCCAAATAGACCGACGGTTGCTGTTCGGCGACCCACAGAGCAAGAGTTGTTTTCCCTACCTGCCGGGGACCGAGAAGAACGACTGCCGCCTGATTTTCAAGGGCTGACAGAACGATCTGATTGGCTCGACGCGTATACATACCTTGCAATTACTCCACAAGATGGAAGAATTGCAAGGCTACTAATGAGAAACTAAGAAGAAATCGCTGATCTGCGATGGCCTGCGCGCGTATTCCTAAGATCAATCAGATCATTCCCAACTTTTCGGCTTGCCCGAGCAGCATCTTGACGGAGGAGGGCTGCCATTTAGTCCTCCCACGGGGTGTCCTCTCTCGCATAGCCTCCAGACGCTCACAAATTGCCTGCAGTGTAATGCCTGCGTCGGCGCCTTTGATTGCGGCAACAATGGGCGATGTTGCGCAAATCAG
>NZ_JXYF01000274.1:0-1057 GCF_000967735.1 Paracoccus sp. S4493 | reverse complement strand
CAGAACCTGTCCGGCACCGTTGACGCGGATGGTCGCGTCGGCATCGTCGCCGGGGGCCGCAGGCTGCGCGCCATTGCCCGCGCCGTCGAGCGTGACCCGACCGTGACCAAGCGGCACCCGGAACTGGCCTCCGTTCCGGTCCGCATCGCCCCCGACGAGGCCACTGCGCGGGCATGGGCCAGCGCCGAGAACGCCGCCCGCGAGGATCTGGCCCCCGCCGATGAAATCCGCGCCTATGGCCGGATGAAGGAGGCAGGCGCAGACGTGTCCACCATCGCCCGCAGCTTCGGCAAGACCGAGGCGCATGTATACCGCCGCCTTGCGCTGGCAGCACTTCCCGTCCCCGTTCTGGACGCCTTGAAGGCAGGTCAGATCAGCCTCGGCATGGCGAAAGCCTTCACCGTGTCCCAGGACGAGGCTCTGACCTTGCAGGTTCTGGCCGAGGTGATGGGCCGTGACGTGTCCGAATACCGCATCAAGCAGGCTTTGCAGCCGGAAGCGATCAGCGGCACCGACCGCCGCGCCCTGTTTGTCGGACTGGACGCCTACACCGCAGCGGGCGGGCGGATGAACCGCGATCTGTTCAGCGACACGACCGCGCTTCACGATGGCGATCTGCTGGCCCGCCTGTTCACCGAAAAGATGGACGAGGCAGCGGCAAAGATTGGTGAAGTCTGGAAATGGGTCGAGGCCATGCCTGACAGCTATGTCCCCTACGGGACTGCCGAGAAGCTGGACCGCATCTATCCTGTTCCGGGCGTCCTGAGCGAAGAACAGAGCGAGCGTTACGACGAACTGGCAGAGTTGGCCGAGGGCGACGTTCTGGACGAGGCGGGCCAAGCCGAATTTGCCGACCTGACGAACATCGTTGAAGGCGGCTTCACTGACGCGCAGCGCGCCGTTGCCGGGGTGTTCATCTATGTCCGCAATGATGGCACCCTGGGCGAAACGGCCGCATGGGTTCGGCCCGAAGATCGCGCCGAGGCAATCGAGGCAGAGGTTCTGACCGGACATGCCGCAACGCGCCTCAGCGCGGCCAGCGTCGAGGATGCGCCCA
>NZ_JXYF01000273.1:0-218 GCF_000967735.1 Paracoccus sp. S4493 | reverse complement strand
GGCCCGACCGCATTGCTGACCGTCAACGCCGGCCCCGCCGAAATCAGCACCCGCAGGTTCCCCGTCCCGTGGTCGACCGCGTTGCGCAACAGGTTGCGCAGGATCAGCGCCAGCGCGTCGGGATCGACGGCCACCGGGGCCTGCGTCATCTCTCCGTCGTCGAACATCACCGGCTGGCCGATGTCGTCGATGACCATCCGCGCCACGCGGATCAGGTC
>NZ_JXYF01000272.1:0-1934 GCF_000967735.1 Paracoccus sp. S4493 | reverse complement strand
GCATGACGGCCCGGTGGCGGACATGGACCGCGCGCCCGCCTTGGCCGGTTTTCTGGGCATCCCGTCCGCCGGGGTCAGTGATCATGCGCGATAAGGATGCAACTTTTGCACAGGCTTGGCCGTTCTGCCACAAACGGGGGCAGTTGCGCCCCATTTACCACGAACATGAACTTGTGCGAATCCGACCGGCTTGCCACCATGGACCGACCAGATTGACCAGGAGAGACATTTGGGCCTGACCCCGACGCCACCCGTCACCGCGGCTTCTGCCGAAACCCTGCTTGAATTCCCCGACAACCGGCTGTTGATCGACCTGTGCGGTCCCAACGACCGCCATCTGGCCCGGATCGAGGAGGCACTTGGCGTCCATATCTTGCGTCGCGGCAACCAAATTGCCGTGGTCGGCGGCCCCGAGGCCCAGTCCGAGGCCGCGAACCTGCTTCGTGGCCTATATGCGCGGCTGGAACAGCACCGCCCCGTCGGCCCCGACGAGGTCGAGGCCGCATTGCGCATGGGGGTCGAACCCGCCGCCGACGTGACCCCGGCCGAACAGCTGGAGATGTTCGCGCAGGGCAATTACGAGCTGCGAACCCGCAAGAAATCGGTCGAGCCGCGCACGGATGCACAGAAGGCCTATGTGCGGTCGCTGTTCCAGAACGAGCTGGCATTTGGCGTCGGGCCTGCGGGCACCGGCAAGACCTATCTGGCGGTGGCCGTGGGCGTGACCATGCTGATCGGCGGCCATGTCGACAAGATCATCCTGTCGCGCCCTGCCGTCGAGGCCGGGGAGCGGTTGGGCTTCCTTCCGGGCGACATGAAGGAGAAGGTCGATCCGTACATGCAGCCGCTCTACGACGCGCTGAACGACTTTCTTCCCGGAAAGCAGATGCAGAAGCTGATGGAAGAGAAGCGCATCGAGATCGCGCCCCTGGCCTTCATGCGCGGGCGCACCCTGTCGCGCGCCTTCGTCGTGCTGGACGAGGCGCAGAACGCCAGCAGCATGCAGATGAAGATGTTCCTGACCCGTCTTGGCGAAGGCTCGCGGATGGTCATCACCGGCGACCGCACCCAGATCGACCTGCCGCGCGGCATGATGTCGGGCCTTATGGACGCCGAGCGCATCCTGAAGGACGTCAAGGGCATCAGCTTCAGCTATTTCACCGCCGATGACGTCGTGCGCCACCCGCTTGTCGCGCGCATCATCAAGGCGTATGAGGTCGAGGACAACGCCGCCCTTGCCCGCGGTGAAACAGAGGAGCCGCGCGGCCAGTACGTTCCCCGCCGCGCATTCAGAAACGATGCCTGACGAGATTTCCGTCGACTGCGTCATCGAGGATGACCGATGGCAGGCCGCCGGTCTTGAGGACCTGGCGGCCCTTGCCGTCACCGCCGCGCTGGACCACCACCGCTTGGGCGGGGAGGTGGTCGTCATGGGCTGCGACGACGCCCGCATCGCCGCGCTGAACGCCGATTTCCGCGGCAAGCCCCGGGCCACGAACGTGCTGTCATGGCCGTCGGTCGAGCATCTGCCGCATGATCCCGGTCAGGCGCCCGAGATGCCGGACGAGGAGGAACTGGGCGACATCGCGATCGCCTATGATACCTGCGCGGCCGAGGCCGAGGATCAGGGCAAGCCCTTCGACCATCACGTCCAGCACCTGCTGGTCCATGCCACCCTGCATCTGCTGGGTTACGACCATCTGAACGATCCCGATGCCGAACTGATGGAGGCGACGGAGCGCGCCATCCTGTCCCGGCTTGGCATTCCAGACCCTTACCAGGAGAAAGACCGATGAATTCCGAAAGCCGATTATCCGAGCCCGCTCCTCAGCCGGCCATCGAGGAGGTCACGGCGATCGCCGTCGACGGTGGCGCCACCGAGGAGAAGGAGGCCGGTAATGGCAAAGGATTCTTTGGCCGCGTGCTGTCGGCCC
>NZ_JXYF01000271.1:0-1191 GCF_000967735.1 Paracoccus sp. S4493 | reverse complement strand
ACCTCCTCGGCCAAGGCGCGGATCCGCTCGATCTCCTCCGGGGTCACCTCGGTGCCGTCGGCCATCGCATAGCGGGGCGGCTGATAGTTGTGCGACGGACCCAGGACGGCATTGGCAAAGCCGCGCGTCTCTCCGCCCAGGGCCGAGGGGCGCACCGGGTCCAGCGTCAGGCGATAGGTCAGCGAGCCGTCCGGGTGCAGGGCGAAGTCCTGATCCGGGATCGCCGCCTTGAACTGCAGGACGTGTTCCATCGTGACCTGCGCCGGGTCCGAGATCGCCGGGTGTTCGTTCGCCAGATAGCGTTTCCACAGCGCCTCGGGCAGGACGCGTTCGACGGTCATGCGCTGCGACCAGCGGACCTTGAGCGCATCGTCGAACCGGTCCCAGACCGCGCGGCCGTCGCAGATGGTGGTCTGCGAGCCCTCGAAGGCGGCGGTTTGCGCGAAGAAGGTCACGATGTCGGGGCAGCGGGGCGTGTTGCCGTTCTCGATGTGCAGGCCGATGGGGCCCAAGCCCGCATCGACCATCTGCGTCGTGTCCGTGGTATGGCTGCGCGCCGGATCGAAGGTCACGCGGCGGCAGAGCGTCGTCACCACGCCCGAGAACGCCTCCATGTCGGGCTGAAAGCCGCGCAGCAGCGTCCAGCCGTCACGGGCCAGGTCCTCGCGGATGGTGGCCAGCAGGCCCGGATCGGTCAGGCCGCCCGGATGGTCGCGGTGGCGCAGGATATTGTAGCTCATGGGGATCCTCATCACTTGGGAAGGGTCGCGGCGGCGATGACCGCCGGGTCGCGGGCCAGGCGCATCAGCGCCCGGTCGATCAGGCCGGGGCGCAGGCGTTGGAGGGCCACGAACAGCCGCTCGCGCGAGGCGGGCATCTGTTCGCGCCGGCGCGCGGTAATGGCGCGCCAGGCATGGGCCGCGACGGCGTCCGGGCTGTCCAGGGTCATCGCCATCGGCCCGATCAGCGCGTCAAACCCCTGCGCCGCATCGGTGCGCGTCGCGCGCGGCGCCAGATAGGTGACGGCGATGCCGCGCGGGGCCAGTTCGCGCCGCAGCGCGTCCGACCAGCCCCGCAGCGCGAACTTGGACGCGGAATAGAGGGCGAAGTACGGAAACCCGATATCGCCGAAGACCGAGCCCACGTTCACGACCTGCCCCCGGCTGGCCGTCAGCGCGCCCAGCAGGTCGC
>NZ_JXYF01000270.1:0-1214 GCF_000967735.1 Paracoccus sp. S4493 | reverse complement strand
GGTGATCCAGCCCCGGTCGACGCGTCGCCGGGTGGCCCGCGCCTTTGCCAGCCTGCGCGGCAAGCGGCTGACGAACCCGTGGAAAAAGCACGACAACATTCCGCTGTGACGGACGGGGACGGGCGCGCGATGCACAAGGTCGTGAATGATGCAGCCGGGCCACAGGGGGGCGGCGCTTTGGCGCCCGCCCTCCTGCGTCCCTGTCTGACCGCGGCGGGCTTCTCTATCATGCCGCGCAGGCCGGCAGATCAACAAGCCGACCACAACCCGAGCAGCCGGGCGCAACACCGCCCGCCCTACAGGAGCATGTTTCCATGTCGAAAAAGATCATCCTCGGCCTCGTGCTGGTTTCCGCCTTCGCCGCGTGCCAGCGCCAGCAGCCTGCCGACGTCTATGTCCCGACCGCCCCGGCCGCGCCCATGGTCAACCCCGTCACGACCGAGCCTGTCTACAACAGCAAATTCGGCTAAGACGAGACGTCCGACAATTGCGCGCGGGCGGCCAGCCTGCCCGTGCGCAGCGATCCGGCCCGCGCGCCCCAGCAAAGGGGCCCTGCCATGCTGAAGCATCGCGGCTTTCCCGGGCGTCTGCCCGGCACCGATTTCCAATTCGTCATCCGGCGCGAGAATCGCAAGAAGGGCGCCACGCCCATCACGCGCCGCGAACGGTTCAAGGACCGCAGGCCCGCCGACAAGCGCGCCGATGCGGGCTTTCTTTCGGCGCTGATCGCGCATTTCGGCGACGAACCCTTTCCCCGCGGCAATCTTGATGCCGGTCGGCTGTCCTGGCTGATCGGCCGCGAGGTCAAGCCGGTGGGCCAGTTCGACCCTGCCGATTACGACCAATTGCTGCAGGTCGACATGGCCGAGGCGGAGGCCGCCTTCCCCGAGCTGTTCGTCAAGGATGCGCCCCAGGAGTTCGACTGGGACGACCAGGACGGCTGGGACGACGACGAGGCCGACGACGACTGATGCGCAGGTTGATGCTGAACCCCTTGAAGTCACACGCATGTCAGTTTGACGCAGGCATCGGCTATGCGATAACCCCTTACCACCTCCCATCGGCCCCCGACGGGCCCATTACGACAGGTTTCTTATCATGCAGAAATTCTTCTCGCTTCGCGTTGCCGGCCTGGCCCTGGTTGCCGCCGGTCTTTCGGCTTGCGCCCCCGGCTATCAGGGCGGCGGCATCTCGCCCGACGCGCAGCGCGCCGC
>NZ_JXYF01000269.1:0-351 GCF_000967735.1 Paracoccus sp. S4493 | reverse complement strand
GATCCTGGACGAACCCACCGGCGTGCTGACGCCCGCCGAGGCCGACCACCTGTTCCGCATCCTCAAGGGGCTGCGCGACGAGGGCAAGACGATCATCCTGATCACGCACAAGCTGCGCGAGATCATGGAGATCACCGACAACGTGTCCGTGATGCGCCGCGGCGAGATGGTCGCCTCGGTGCGGACCGCCCAGACCAGCCCCGAGCAGCTGGCCGAGCTGATGGTCGGCCGCAAGGTGCTGCTGAACGTGGACAAGCAGCCGGCGCGGCCGCAGGCCCCGGTCCTTGAGGTGCGCGGCCTGACCATGGTGGATGCCGAGGGGGTGGAGCGCCTGCGCGGCATCGACCTGGA
>NZ_JXYF01000268.1:0-382 GCF_000967735.1 Paracoccus sp. S4493 | reverse complement strand
GTGGGTTCGTCCAGGATCAGGATGTCGGCCTGGCGATACAGCGCCTTGAGGATCTCGACCCGCTGCTGGTGTCCGACGGAAAGGTTTTCCACCACCTCGTCGGGGTCCACGTTCAGCTGGTATTCGGCGGCCAGGCGCTTCAGGACGCCGCGTGCCTTGGACAGCGACGGGCGCAGCAGGGCGCCATCCTCGACGCCGAGGATGATGTTCTCCAGCACGGTGAAGTTCTGCACCAGCTTGAAGTGCTGGAACACCATGCCGATGCCCGCACGGATCGCGGTCTGGCTGTCGCTGATGCTGATCGGCTTTCCGCCCACCAGGATCTGGCCCGCATCGGGTTTGTAGAACCCGTACAGGATCGACATCAGCGTCGATTTCCCGG
>NZ_JXYF01000267.1:0-1663 GCF_000967735.1 Paracoccus sp. S4493 | reverse complement strand
ACTTGGGGAATGTGGGTTACCACGCCTTGCCTACTGGCTGCTAGATAATTTTCCGGCTTTGGGTAGCATTGGATGAAATGGCGTATTGTCTGTATTACAACATGACAATACGTGTCTAATCGATCCTCTCATCTAATAGTTAAGATAAAAAAATAAAAATCTATGGAAAAGCAGCTATGACCGAGTATCATCATTTGACCCGCCACTCTCCAACCACCGGCCGCGGTAGCCCGGATGTCTGGGGTATATATGAAGGGGCCAGCGGCTCGATTCAGTATGTTGTGGCTTGCCCAGAGACTAAGGCCGCAGTTGTTATCGATACCGTCCTGAATTTTGACCCTGCCGCTGCCCGCACCTCTACTGAAAGTGCTGAGCTAACATTAGCACTGATCCAAGAGAACGGGCTGGTATTGAATCGGATTCTTGATACGCATCCGCACGCTGATCACCTTATGGCATCCCACTGGCTTAAGCAGCGCACCGGCAAGCCCAACGCAATCGGAGAGAAAATCCAAAACATCGCCAAGCTTTGGCGCGAATACTATAATGAGCCGGAAGCTTTCCAGCCCGAGCGTTATTTTGACTTGCTCTTTGCGAACGGTGATACGTTCGAAGTTGGCTCTCTATCCTTCCGTGTCATACTCTCGCCTGGCCATACATTGGGTTCTATCACGTATATTGTTGGTGACGCAGTCTTTGCTCATGACACACTTATGTATCCTGACGTGGGCTCATCCCGTGCCGACTTTCCCGGAGGAAGCGCGGCTCAGCTTTGGGAATCAATTCAAGAAATTCTTTCATTTCCTAGAGAAACTCGTATTTTCATTGGACATGACTACGGTACCGATGAGCGTCCCGAGCCGATGTGGGAAGCGACAGTGGATGAGCACTTGAAATTTAACAAGCATGTGAAGGAAGGAGTAACGAGGGCAGATTTTATTGCGGCTCGTGAAAAGCGGGATGCCGTACTCAGCTTGCCTGATCGTATGCTATACGCCCTTCAGGTCAACTTGCGCGGCGGCGCGCTTCCAGCGCCCGAAGCCGATGGCAACAGTTACCTCAAGATCCCCATCAACAAGTTCTAATAGCCTCTAGGTATACTTACCTGATCACAGGCAGATTTGTGCAAACATCCCTGAGCTACCAGAGAACTGCTATCAATCTTTCAGCCGTCTGAGCCTATAGGTTTTTGTGGCATTGACGGAATGGCAGTCTCTGTCATCCACTACCATTCATCAGGCTCCTTTAGCAGAAGTGGACCTGTCGCGGTCCTGTTCCGATCAGGTGCTCATGTTAAGCGGCCTTTCGTTCGAATGCCACGGGGCTTTTCCAGCCCAAGGCTGAATGTTTGCGGCGGAAGTTATAGAATCCGTTAATGTATTCGAAGAGGGCAACTTCGACCTCCCTGCGGGTCTGCCAGTTTCTGCGCCAAACCATTTCCGCCTTAAGGGATTTGAAAAAGCTCTCGACAGCAGCGTTGTAGCAATTTCCCTTTCCACTCATGGACGCGGTCAGGCCGTGGTTCCGCATAATTTTTTGGTAGTCATGGGAACAGTATTGGGCGGACTCAATCGGTCGTCGCAACATGGTCAGTTTCGGCGTTCGTGAGCAGCGCGTCCAGTGCCTCTGCCGGGGTTCTCCAGCCGAGGGTTTTGCGCGGACG
>NZ_JXYF01000266.1:0-1172 GCF_000967735.1 Paracoccus sp. S4493 | reverse complement strand
TGGCCACGATGGCCGCCGCGGCCTTTGCCCATACGGTGCTGATGTGAGCCAGGCGGCGCAGGTCCTTGACGCCGCCCGCGCCCGGCGCGTCATGATCGCGACGGCCGAAAGCTGCACCGGCGGCCTGATCGCCGGCGCCCTGACAGAGGTTGCGGGATCGTCCGACGGATTCGACCGGGGCTTTGTCACCTATTCGAACGCGGCCAAGATGCAGATGCTGGGCGTCCGGGCCGAAACCCTGGATACGCATGGCGCAGTCAGCGAACAGGTCGCGGCCGAGATGGCCCAGGGTGCGCTGCGCCAGTCTGATGCCGGGATCGCCGTCTCGGTCACCGGCATCGCGGGCCCCGGCGGATCCGAGCACAAGCCCGAGGGGCGGGTCTGCTTTGGCATCAGCCAGCCCTTTGGCACCTTCACCCAAACCGTCGAATTCGGTGCGATCGGCCGTCACCGCGTGCGTGCGGCAACCATCGAACATGCGCTGCAACTGTTGCTGGACGCGCTGCGAAACTAGCCGCGCAGGATCGCGGCCATCGCCGTGACGTCCGCATCGGGCGTATCCCACGCGGTGACCAGGCGCAGCGGCACGGGGTCGGCCCCCTGCACCGTCTTGTCGGGCCACAGGTGATACAGCACGCCAGTCGCCTGCGCCCGGTCATGGGCCGCCTTAGGGATCGCGGCAAAGACGCCGTTTGACTGGACCGGCTGCAGCAGCCGACCCCCGCCATCCGCGACCGCCTGTCCCAAAACCTGCGCCTTGGTGTTTGCGCGATGCGCGAGGTCCAGCCACAACCCATCGGTCGCCAAGGCCAGCATCTGTGCCGCAAGATAGCGGTTCTTGGACATTACGTGGCCGGACTGCTTGCGACGGTAATCGAACCCCTCGGCACGGGCGGGGTCGAAGAACACCATCGCCTCGGCCCCCATCGCGCCGTTCTTGGTGCCGCCCAGGCACAGCGCGTCGACACCGGCGCGCCAGGTCAGATCGGCAGGCGAACAGCCAAGCGTCGCGACCGCATTGGCGAAGCGCGCCCCGTCCATGTGCAGCGGCAATCCCGCCGCATGGGCGACGGAGGCCAGCGCCGCGACCTGGTCCGGGTCATAGACCGTGCCCCATTCGGTGGCATTCGTGATCGACACCAGCGCGCTGCGCCCGCCATTCAGGCCCACCC
>NZ_JXYF01000265.1:0-656 GCF_000967735.1 Paracoccus sp. S4493 | reverse complement strand
ATCCCGACGATCAGGACCGCACATGGGCGCGCTGGCGTCAAAGCCTGGAAACCGGCCAGCCCTACGAGATCGAGTATCGCCTGCGGCACCGGTCCGGCGAATATCGGTGGGTCTTGGGTCGCGCCAAGCCGGTCCGCGATGCGACGGGGCGGATCACCCGCTGGTACGGCAGCTGCACAGACATCAACCGCATCAAGGTGGTCGAGGAACAGCTTCAGCTGATGCTGGGAGAGATGAACCACCGGGTCAAGAACTCGATGGCGATGGTGCATTCCATCGTCTCGCAGACCCTGCGCCAGGCCGAGACGCTGGACCAGGCCCGCATGTCCATCCAGTCGCGCATCGGCATCATGGCGCAGGCCCATGACCGCCTGGTCAAGGCGACCTGGACAGAAACCGCCATCACCGAGGTGGTCGAGGCGGCCCTGGGCCCCCACCGCATGAGCGCGGACCGCTTCCGTGTCGCGGGGCCGGACTTAGCCTTGGGGTCCAAGCAGGCGCTGGCCCTGACCATGGCGCTGCACGAACTGGCCACCAACGCGATGAAATACGGCGCCCTGTCCGCCGAGACGGGCCATGTCCAGGTCCGGTGGGACCGCGACGAGCATGCGAAGCCTGTCGGATTTCGCCTGTCCTGGCAGGAACATGGCGGGCCG
>NZ_JXYF01000264.1:0-5892 GCF_000967735.1 Paracoccus sp. S4493 | reverse complement strand
CAAAGGCATCGAGCATCAGGTAAAGCGTCTCCATCGTGGGCGGATCGCCATAGACGACCGTGCGCCCGGCCAGTTCGGGGTCGGCTTCACACTTGGCGCGAATGCGCAAATCGTGATCCAGATAGGCGTTCACGGTGAAGCGGAATTTTCCGGTCCCGGCGTCGTAGAAATAGACGTGCCATTTCACCAGCTGGTCGGGGTTCTCGTCGGCTTCCGCAAACAATTCTTTCGCTGCGATCCGCTGCACCTCCAAGGATCGGGCGCAATCGCGAATGAAACCATTGCTTTTCGGCCCGCCAAAGGCCGCGCCTTCGCGGATGCCAAAGGCATTTCCGGGGCAACGCTCCCGCACAAGGCGGGCCAGGATTTGGGCACTCCGCGCGCTGCCCGTTGCTGCGACATAGGGGGCGGGGTGAATATCGGTCTGCACGACAGAAAAATGGGTCATCTGCGGCTCCCTCACTGGCTCAGTGCCGAATAGGTGCCTTCATCCTCATAGCGGATGATGGCATCGCCGGTCTGGGACAGGCCGCCCCAGAAGGGGCCAAGGAAACCGGCAATCTTGGGCTGGCCCTGCAATTCGGTGCGCAGGCTCGCGCGGGTCTCGGTCCCGGTGATTTCGGTGCCCATGTCATCGACCCATGCGGCAAGGTCATCGGTCACAACGCGGCTCATGCCGCTGTCGTCGGTCATGGTGATGATTTCAAAAAGTGCCATTTGGCTTTCCTTCTTTTGCGACGATCCCGGCCCGGACTTCGCCCTGTGGCCGGTGCCCAAAATGGGTGGCAGGGTGCAGATAGTTCTGCCTTCAGCGGTGGGGAAAATTGCGTGAAATCAGTGGGGCCTGTCCCTGATGCGAAGGCATGCTTGCCTTTCCTGTCACAAAGGTCTGCCTCTGATGGGCCGCAGCCAAATCTCCAGCGCGTATGCTGATCCGGTCCGACATGTCGTGACGCTCCTTCCTGTTCCGCCAGTGGCGAAGCCATCGCTGCTTTTCACTTTGGATGACCTCATGTCATCCGAAGGGCAAAGCAGGGTGGGCGCAGCCCGACCTGCGGCCGGACGGTGATCTGACACACGGGGCCGGAGCGGTGAAATTGGGAGGGACCCGCGCGCCCCGCGCGTGGGAGGAACCGGATTTCTCCGTGGAGGCTGACGCGCAGCGGCACCAGAGCCCGTGTTCGGATCGCCGGCCGGATGGCAGGCGGAAAAATAAAATGAAAGATCGTCAGCGGTGCTAGAGCGAAGCGGAGGCGCGGCTGTCCGTTGGATCAGCGATCGCGGTGCCCGCGATCACCATATCTTTGAAAAGCAGCCTCTCGACTGCCAGGCAGCATCGACGCGAATAGCGATTGCTCAAACCATGCTGAAAGCCATAAATATATTGGCCTAACCGGCTCCGGTTGCAGCCGGATAAAAGACCAGTAGCAGGTCAGACGGAGAATGCCCCGTCCACGACGAGGCTTTGCATCCTGATTTCAAGATCGAAGGTCAGCTTTACTTATTGCCCTTCGCCCTATTGTGCGTCCGACAGAGCATCTCGCAGTTACCGGCTGTCGTCCCGCCACCTTTGCTCCAGGCAGCGACGTGATCGGCTTCCATCTCGGTCAATGTCCACATCCGGCTCTTGTTCGCGTCATGTCCGACCGCGCAGTGCGGGCAGTTTGACTTACCGGCCGCTGTTGCGGCTGCGGTCTGAGTTGCGAAAACTGACCGTTTTGTCGCCTCGTCGAAAACGCGGATATCGAGGAGCTTCGCGTCCTGTGACCCACCTAGGACATATTCGAAGATGCCGCGGCGGTTTTTGACGAAAGGGTCGCCATAAAGGCGCTGGACCTCGGCTGCCACGGTGGCAGGATCATAGGCGGTGGTGTGGTAGGTTTCGTAGAGCCTGCCCCATTCGAGGCCTTGCATCTCCTTCTCCACACTGGTGAAGACGCTTCCCGCCCAATCAATAACGCTGTCGAAGTAATTCTTCAGCCCGCCGATGCTGTCGCTCATGCGGTGCGCACTCATGTAGCCGCCGATATTGTTGCGGCTCACCCAGTCCAGGGCGCGCTCTAGGAAGTCCTGACGGTTAGCGCTGCCTTTGATGTATTTCGACCACTTCTGGATGTTGGCGTTTTGACTGTTGCTGAACTCAGCCTTAGCACGCGTGACGAAGGGGCCGGAATAGATCGCGTTCAGAAGCTCCTGCGGCTTCAGGGGCACGCCAGAGATATTGATGGTCTCAAACCATTGCTTGATCTCGGTCTCCGTGCCCTCACAGATGTAGATCAGCATTTTAGATTCGCGGATCTTCTGCTGCTGGTCGGCAGGTAGACTGTCGAAATTCTTCGGGTTTCCACCATCCATAATGGCGAACTTGTTCGTCACGAAGCGACCGATACTAGTGATCCGCTGCTGACCATCTAGCACCTCGTATTTTCCCTCAGCAATCTTATTAAAATACACAAGACCAAGCGGGTAGCCCTTTAGGAGAGACTGAATCACCGCCTGCTCGCGCCCTCCATTGTTCTCTGCATAGATGTAATTGCGCTGGTATTCCGGCTGGATCGTCAGCTGGCCAGAAAGGCCAAAGAGCCCCTTTCCTTCCAGCTGGTTGTAGACAAAGCCGTCACAGAGCTGCGACACCGTGATCTCAGTCTCGAGGGTCGTCTTCATGAGTTGTCACCTTCAGCGGGGCGGCGGTGCCGGATCAGAATGCGCTTGTAAACCTTCACGTCATTGATGACGCCGGACATGTTTAGAGGGATGTTGCCCGCCTTGCCGAAGCGTCGATAAAAGGAGTCCTTCTGGTCTTGGACAGTATACCAGCGCGTTCGGTAGGGATTGTCTGGATTGCTCGATTCTAACGTCCCCACGATCTCGAACTGATCAGGATTGTATTTGTCCAGGAAAGTCACGGGCACGCCCATCACTCCATCGAAATCGCTTGGGATCTCCTTGTAGGTCCCTACCTCGATAGCGTCATAATTGTCGTATCGGTCATATGCTTCTTTGCCCTTAAGACCTGGGCTGTAGCGCAGGTTATCCGACATGGTCATGAGGCTTAGCGGCCGGTGCCGCCGCCCGTGATCGAGGTTTGTATACCAGCAGGAGGATGAGACCCGGGCCATCTTTTTGCCCGTCGCCTCGTCAATGTGGTGAAATTTCGTATAGCTGTCAGGCACCTCGAAGAACATGCCGACATTAAAGTTCGTGCAACCGAGCCAGAGCTGGTTGGCCATCACATGGGGAAAGACGTCCTGATAGGTGATGGCGTTGGTATTCCCAATGATCAAAAACCTCTTGTCGTTCTGGATCAACAAGGAGACGTATTCACTGAAGAGCGAGAAGGGCGGGTTCGTCACGACGATATCCGCCTCGCGCAATAGGGCCACGCACTCCGGGCTGCGAAAGTCGCCATCGCCCTGCAACCGCGTGCGGCGGTGCGGGTTCTGCTCTAGGAACAGACGAACATCTTCGATGTCCCGAGCGCCATCGCCATTTAGATCCGTGACCTCCTCGATCTCAACCGCTACAGCGTTCGGTCGCTTCGGGGTCCGGTTTCCTTGGATATATTCATCAAAGGTAAGCTGCATACCGGCAATCGTGGAACCCTTACGGCTCGTCGTGACGAGCTTCCTTAGGCCCAAGCGGTTGAAGTTCGCCGCGAAATACTTAAAAAAATTGCTCTCAAAAGGGTCATCGCAATTGCAATAGACGACCTTGTCTCGGAAGGTCTCCTGATCAAACTCTAAATAAGCCTCGACCTCTTTCTGGATGTCCACATAGCGCGTGTAGAACTCGTCCTTCTTGGCCTCCCGTGCCGCCGTCAAGCCGCGGTTCAACACAGCTTTGCCATCCCTAGCCATCAACTCTCCCAACGCGTCATGCCGCACAGCTTTCGGCGGCCGCAAATAAACAAAAAACTCAGACATATCTACTGATGGATGTGTTTGAAGTCACGCGGTTCTCTTGATGTCGATCGACTTGCTAACGTCACCGATAGGCTCTTTATGTCGATGCTGCGCCGACCGATGACCATCAGATTTCGTCAAGCTAGCAGGCCCGCGAGGCAGACTGCCTGGCAAAAAAGGCAGAACTATGTGCCACAGAACATCGGGTGGCAGGGGGCAGATAGTTCTGCCTTCAGGGGTGAGAAAAACTGCGTGAAAACAGGGGGGACTGTCCCCGATGCGAAGGCGGGCTTGCCTTTCCTGTTACAAAGGTCTGCCTCTGATGGGCCGCAGCCCAATCTCTGGCCCGTGTGTTGATCCGGTCCGACATGTCGTGACGCTCCTTCCTGTTCCGCCAGTGGCGAAGCCATCGCTGCTTTTCACTTTGGATGACTTCATGTCATCCGAAGGGCAAAGCAGGGTGGGCGCAGCCCGACCTGCGGCCGGACGGTGATCTGACACACGGGGCCGGAGCGGTGAAATTGGGAGGGACCCGCGCGCTTGCGCGTGGGAGGAACCGGATTTCTCCGTGGAGGCTGACGCGCAGCGGCACCAGAGCCCGTGTTCGGATCGCCGGCCGGATGGCAGGCGGAAAAATGAAATGAAAGATCGTCAGCCGTGCCAGAGCGAAGCGGAGGCGCGGCTGTCCTCTGGATCAGCGATCGCGGTGCCCGCGATCACCATATCTCTGAAAAAGCAGCCTCTCGACTGCCAGGCAGCATCGACGCGAAGAGCCCATAGCGGCCAGTGTCGTGGAAATCCACGCTTCAGCCATGGCTCCATGTCAACCCGATGCGGCTTGGCTTACCGCGTAGTCGTATGTCAGAACATCTTCGAATTGCTGCATCCGCTCCAGGATCAAGTTGCGGTATGCGTCTTGCGACAATGTCCTGTCCTCAACACGGGTCAGCCCGCGAGATACAGGGACTAGCAAATCGCCGGGGCGACTGCCGCGTAAGGAATTTATCGCCGCCGGATCGCCTCCTTGTGCCCCAAGACCCGGCGCGAGGATAATAGAGCGCGGTAGAAGTTGCCTCAGCCGCCGCCCTTCATTGGGGACCGTCGCTCCAATGACTGCCCCGACAGGAGACAGACCATCCGCGCCGGGTGGTGCAAAGCCGCCGATCAGATCGGCGACGCGATCGGATATTGCCCGGTTCCCTGCCATCTTGTCCTGAATCCAACCTGCTCCCGGATTGGATGTCCGGCACAAAACGAAGAGACCTTTCCCGTGACGCACCGCGCAGTCTACGAACGGAGCCAGGGTGTCCGGTCCCATAAGGGGGTTGATCGTGAGGCAATCGGCCTCGAAATCGCCACTGCCGCCTTCCTCAGCAGGCGTTAGATATGCCTTTGCATATGCGGTAGCGGTTGCCCCGATATCGCCCCGCTTGGCGTCCAGAATGACACCCATACCTGCGGCTTTCGCCCTCTTCATCCCTGCAGAAAGTGCAGACAGCCCGGCAAGCCCGCCGGCCTCAAAATATGCAGACTGAAACTTTACGAAGCCCGCGCGCGTCTCGACTATGTCGAGCAGAAAGTCCACGTATCGGCTGATCCAGTGGCCGTCACCGCGCTCGAAGAACTGTGGCAGATCGGCAAGTGACGGATCGATGCCAATGACAAGCTCGCCACGTTCCCTGACATTCGCGTCGACAATTTCTAACCAAGTGGTGCTTGCCATGTCATCTCCTGGGAACCCTTCCTGCAGCTGCGCTGTCGTAGCCGTTCGATCTGCTATGACCTTTGCCAAGAAGAGGCCAGGGCGTCTCTGGCAAGATAGCGAGCCTGGCGTAGCGGATCAACTTTGAGCGTCCGCTTCGTCCCGCATTGCAGACGCTAGCCCGTCGCCGCCGTGCGTCTGCTATGCGGGACGAAGCGGCCGTTCGGTGCTAAGGCGGTGTTTTCACCTTCATATGGAGCAAGGATGAAACTCAGACTTTTGATCGAT
>NZ_JXYF01000263.1:0-338 GCF_000967735.1 Paracoccus sp. S4493 | reverse complement strand
GTCGGATCGGGGCGCACCGAGACCGTCCTGTCGATCCTGGGCGAATATCCCGCCGCGCGCTGCAAGATCCGCGTGGACGGCGCCGAGGCGCGCCTGCGCGACCCGGCCGACGGGCTGGCCCGCGGCATCGGCCTTCTGCCCGAAAGCCGCAAGGAACAGGGGCTGATCACGGCCTTTTCCATCCTGCAGAACGTGTCGGTGAACAACTACGGCAAATATCGCCAGGCCCATTGGTTCATCGACTTCAAGAAGGAGCTGGCCTCGACCCAGGCCGCGATGGAGCAGGTGCGCGTCAAGGCCCAGGGCCCCCGCGCCCGCGTCGACACCCTGTCGGGCGG
>NZ_JXYF01000262.1:0-364 GCF_000967735.1 Paracoccus sp. S4493 | reverse complement strand
CCCAGGATCTCTCCGGCGCGCAGCTGAAAGGACGACACCGGGCCGCCGCGACGCAACTGCACCTCGACCGCCTCCAGCACGACGGGGGCCGCGGGGTCGCGGGCGGGCTTGGGGGGAAAGCTGTTCTCGATGCGGCGGCCGACCATCATCTCGACCAGGCGGTCGATGGTGACGTCGGCGACATCGGTGCTGCCGACATATTCGCCGTCGCGCAGCACGGTGATGCGGTCGCAGATCTCGAAGATCTCGTCCAGGTGGTGCGAGATGAAAACGATGGCCACCCCGGCGGCGCGCAGTTCGCGCATGACCTTGAACAGGTGTTCGGTCTCAGACGGGGTCAGGGTCGCGGTGGGTTCGTCCAGGA
>NZ_JXYF01000261.1:0-213 GCF_000967735.1 Paracoccus sp. S4493 | reverse complement strand
CGACATGGCCCGCGCCCAGGTCGATCACCGTCCGCGACCCCTCTGCCGCGACCCAGTCCGGCAGGCGGTCGGGGGCAAAGGTGGCGCGGGCGCTGCCTTCGACGCTGACGGACAGGGCGTCGCGGCGGTTGTCGCGGGTCACGTGGATCTTGTGGCTGACCGTGTCGGCCATCAGCACGGCCGCGTTGTCCAGCCGCGCCCGCTGCGCCAGCC
>NZ_JXYF01000260.1:0-288 GCF_000967735.1 Paracoccus sp. S4493 | reverse complement strand
GCGGCCACCAGCAGGGCGGCCAGAGAGATCATCTGACGACGGTTCATGGCGCAGTTCCAATCGGTTTGCTTTTCCCCCGGATACAGCGAAACGCCCCCGGCCCGCAACTCACGAGGGCGTTCGGCCGCCTCGCGGCCTTGACCGCGCGTCCCCCGCGCCACATCTGTCACCCATGACCCAAGCCGCAGCCCCGATCCCCGCAGATGGTCTGCCCGTCACCCGCCTGGCCATCCGGGGCATGAGCTGCGCGGCCTGTTCGGGACGCGTGGGCCGCGTGCTGTCGGCCCG
>NZ_JXYF01000259.1:0-238 GCF_000967735.1 Paracoccus sp. S4493 | reverse complement strand
CGACGCTGGCCGGCGCCCAGGAGGCGGCGGTCGATCCCTATGCGCCCATCGAGGTCGAGATCCGGGACGATTTCGAGACCGGCAGCATCGTCGTCGTCAGCCGCGATTTCTTCCTGTATCACGTCGTCGCACCGGGCAAGGCGGTCCGCTACGGCGTCGCCGTCGGCACGGCCGAGCTGGTCTGGAAGGGCAAGGCCACGATCGGCCGCAAGGTCGAATGGCCCAGCTGGCGCCCGAC
>NZ_JXYF01000258.1:0-326 GCF_000967735.1 Paracoccus sp. S4493 | reverse complement strand
GCTGGCCATCGCGCTGATGGAGCATCGCAGGTTCACGCCCGAACATTTCCGCACCTTTCATCCCGGCGGCAAGCTGGGTGCGCTGCTGGCGAAGGTGGGCGACCTGATGCACACCGACCTGCCGCTGGTCGGGCTGGATGCCCCCATGTCCGAGGCACTGCTGGTGATCAGCCAGAAGGGCTATGGCGTGACCGGGGTCGTGGACGGGGACGGTGCGCTGGCGGGGATCATCACCGACGGCGACCTGCGCCGCCACATGCAGGGCCTGCTGGACCTGGACGCACGTGCCGTGATGACGCCCGCGCCGCGCACCATCGCGCCCGGCG
>NZ_JXYF01000257.1:0-285 GCF_000967735.1 Paracoccus sp. S4493 | reverse complement strand
CCCGATCAGCGGGATCGAGAACCGCCGCGTATGCGCGATCAGATCGGCCAGCTCGGGCGTCTCGCCGCTGTTGGACAGGACCAGCGCCAGGTCGGATTCGGTGACCATGCCCAGATCGCCGTGGCTGGCCTCGGCCGGGTGCACGAACTGCGCGGGCGTCCCGGTGGAGGCGAAGGTCGCCGCGATCTTGCGGCCCACATGGCCCGACTTGCCCATGCCCGACACGACCACCCGGCCGCGCACCGCCAGGATCATCTCGACCGCGCGCGAGAACTCGTGGCCCAG
>NZ_JXYF01000256.1:0-1064 GCF_000967735.1 Paracoccus sp. S4493 | reverse complement strand
CCACGGTGCTGATGGGCAACCTGATGCAGGCCATGCGCCGCCAGTTCGCGCCGGGCGACGAGGTCATTGTCACCATGGCTGATCACGAAAGCAACATCGGCCCCTGGACCCGGCTGGAGGAGTTCGGCGTCACCCTCAAGGTGTGGCCGCTGAATGCGGACACGATGGACCTGCAGCTGGCTGACCTGGCCCCGCTGATGACCGACCGCACCCGTCTGGTCTGCGTGACGCATGTGTCCAACATCCTGGGGCAGGTGCATCCCGTCGCGGATTTCGCGCGCTTCGTCCATGACCGCGGCGCACGGATCTGCGTCGATGCGGTCGCCTATGCGCCGCACCGGCTGATCGACGTTCAGGCCTGGGACGTCGATTACTATGTCTTCAGCCTGTACAAGGCCTATGGCCCGCACGGGGCGCTGATGTACGGGAAATACGACCTGCTGGCCGAACTGGACGGGCTGTACCATTACTTCTATGGCAAGGATAAGGTTTCGGCCAAGCTGGAGCCCGGCAATCCCAGCTACGAGGCCGCCTATGCCACAGACGGCATCCTTGAATACCTGACCACGCTGGCCCGCCACCACGGCGCGATGGGCGACGACCGCGCCCTGCTGGAGGCCGCATTTGATCTGATCACCGCGCAGGAGGATGCGCTGACCGACCGCCTGCTGGCCTGGCTGTCGGCGCGCAACGACTGCCGCGTCATCGGCGGATCGGTCAACCGCGACAGCACCCGCGTGCCAACCATCGCGTTCAAGTTCGACGGCATCGATTCCGGCGCCGTCGCCCGCGCGATGGACGATCACGGCATCGCCATGCGCTTCGGCGATTTCCATTCGCGCCGCCTGGTCGAGCATCTGGGCGAGGATCAGAACGGCGGCGTGCTGCGCGTGTCGATGGTGCATTACAACACGCTGGATCAGGTCGACCGCCTGACCGACGCGCTGGCCCGGATCGTCGCATGAGCGGGCTGGACCTGGTCATCGCGGGCGGCACGGTCGTCACCGCCGCCGACAGTTATGCCGCCGATATCGGCATCCGCGACGGGCGCATCGCCCAGATCG
>NZ_JXYF01000255.1:0-11695 GCF_000967735.1 Paracoccus sp. S4493 | reverse complement strand
CAGGGTCACGACCGTGCGTGAGGTCCAGTCGCCTCATGATCGGGGTCACCGTGAGGCCATGCATGATGATGGATAGCAGCACCACCAGACCGACGATAGCCCACAGACGCGGGGCATGCGTCAGGTCGTCGATGTGGTTGAGGCCGTAAGCCAGATAATAGAACGAACCGATCCCGCGGATCCCGAAGAACGAGATGGTCAAGCGTTCGCCGAGCGTCGCCTTCGTGCCACCGAGGCCGATCATTCCGGTCACGGGGCGAATGATCAAAAGGATGAGCAGCGCGCCTGCGATGTCCACCGGGCGAAGGGCTGCCAACAGTCCATTGGCCAGTGCACCTCCGAACATGAGGAGCAGGATCATCATCGCGATCCGTTCGACCTGCTCTGTCAGATCGTGCATGTCCGTATGAAAATCGTGATCCCGATGAGCCTGACGGAACGTCAACGCCGTCACGAATACGGAGAGAAACCCGTAGGAGTGCAGGGTCTCTGTGAAGCCGTAGGAGATGAATGTCGCGGCAAGCGCGATCAGCCCGTCACCAGTCTGGGCCAGTTTGCTCTCGGCAGGAATGTGGAATGTGATCCACCCGAAGAGCTTGCCAATCAGATAGCCGCCCAGGACACCGATACCGATTTCCCACAGGACATTGTAGCTCAGCCAGTCCCAGAGCCAGGGCTCCTGCGTCACGGCCGCTGCTGACAGGATGATGGCCAGGTGGACGAAGGGAAAAGCGGCACCGTCATTGATGCCGGCCTCGGAGGTCAGCGCGAAACGGACCTCATCTTCCTCACCCGACTTTGGCGGACCGACCTGGACGTCCGAGGCCAGCACCGGATCCGTCGGGGCAAGCACGGCACCGAGCAAAAGGGCCATGGTCCACGGCAGGGCAAGCCATGTCCCACCCAGAAGTGCGATGAGCGCGATCCCCAGGGGGAGGGTCAGGAAGATGAGCCTCCAGGTGATCATCCACGACCAAAGTCCCAGGACCCGGTCGATCTTCAGACCTGCCCCCATGAGCGCGATGATCACCACGAACTCGGAGAACCGTTCGGCGATCTCGGGATACTTCAGAGGCGAGGGGTCGAACCGCAGCCCAGGAACCAGCCCCAGCCCGACCCCGATGAGAATGCACACGATCGGAAGCGACAGGGGCAGGCGGCGAAGCACCAGCGGCAGCCATGCCACGAGGGCGATAAGCACCCCGAAACTCATCAGAACAAGGATATAGGGATCAGGCGCTTCAGACAGTTTCTCTAGCATCGGTCTGCTCTTGTAACTCTTGAGCCAATCGTGGCTTTTGGACAAAACAACATGTGTGGATCATTCAGATAGACGGGGTGAATCCCGCCTCATCAGGAAAATTTCATCATGGAGACCCTATCAGTCTGACCTGGACGATTGGTTTTCCCTCGATGCCTCCTTCGCGGCATCGAACCGGGAGCGCGGGACATCGCCTCTGCCGGCGGGCCACCCCTCGCGCTGTCTTTTGCGATCACCGTCGGTGTCTTCTGTCTGGTCGTGCCAAAGATGCACCTGCGTTGGATAGGGCATATCGATCCCGGCCCCGTTGAGCGCCTTGAAGGCTGCCAGGATGACCCGGCCTTGGGTATGGATGACGCTGGCGCGATCAGGCTTCGTCCACCAGCGCAGACGGATGGTGTTCTGATAAGCGTCGATACCGACGGGAAATGCTTCGGGGGACGGATCGGCGAGAACGCCTTCAGTCGACGCCGCGGCCTCGACCATCAGCTGCATCGCCTTGTCCCAGTCATCGCTGGCGCCGATCCCGACATCATATTCCGACCGCCGGAAGTCGAACGCCGTGTTGACCGTGAACGTCCCCGTATAAATCTGAGAGTTTGGAATGACGACGCGCCGTCCGTCGTAGGTCTTGATGTATGTCGCCCGCGTCTCGATGTCTTCGACGGTTCCCTCAAAGCCGTTGACCACGATCTGATCGCCGACACGAAAAGGCTGTCGCAGAAGGATCAGGATACCGGAGAGCAGGTTCTGCAGAATATCCTTGAACGCAAAGCCGATGGCCACCGAGCCGATCCCCAGTCCTGATAGAAGGTCTCCGGGGCGGAGCGAGGGAAGAACGATCGTCGCGGCCAGAAGCAGGGCCAGGATCATGATTGACCACCGCACCAGGGCGGAGCCGACATTGGCAAGTGCGGGCCTGCCGCGATACCTCAACGTCCGACTGACGCTATAACTGAATGCGCGAGCGACGACGTAGAGGACCAGCAGGAGAAGGACGGCGCTGATCAGATTGGGTGTCAGCCGAATGAGTCCCTCGGTCCAGGCCTCGAGTTTCGTCACGATCGGTCCAAGCCCGCCGTCTGCATCAAGCAGTTCGTCCATGCCGTTCCGGGTCCTTTGAGATGCTGAAGCGATAATCCTCGCCTCTCCGGTGAATGCGACCGGTCGCCGGAAGAACAGCGTTGCGCCAGAATAGTTCAGGCTCTGAGGGCCGAAAAACGTACCCTCTTAATTGTTCGAGCTTTTTCTTTAGCAAACTTCCCAATGTATCTTTTGTTAAAGGAACATCCTAAAGCCATCTTGGTTAACAAGCTATGAAGGGACGAATGTGCATATCGTACCCTGAACGGGCCGTCATTTTATCCTCGCGCAATGTAAATGGTTTTTACTTTTTGTAATTCGTATCTGACGGCCCGGCCATTCACTGGAACCTATGAAAAGCGAGAATGCAGTATGGCTCAAACCTCAGATACGAGATCAGGATATTCTTCTGATAGTGGGACGTCTGATATCTCAATGAGCGCGGTGACGCCCGCGGAGGATGCCCGTTCGGTGATGATCAATCAGGTCTGCTGGGGGGCGATCTTTGCAGGTGCGGTTATCGCCGTTTCCGCACAGGTCGTCTTGAACATGGTCGGCGTCGGAGTGGGCGCGGCAACGCTTGACCCCGGCACTGGTGACAATCCGACAGCCAGCGCGTTTGGGATCGGTGCAGGGATCTGGTTTGCCATTTCCACCATCCTGGCAGCTTTGTTGGGTGGTGTGGCTGCTGGTCGTCTGTCGGGCAAACCCAAACCGTCAACAGCCGGGTGGCATGGCCTGACGGCTTGGGCCGTTTCCACGATCTTCGTGATCTACCTGATCGGCTCCAGCGTTACGAGCCTTGTCGGCGGTGCGGTCGGGACGGTCGGAAATGTCGTAGGGGGTGCTGCCAACACTGCGAGTTCCGTCGTCGGCTCGGCCATTCCCAACGATCCGTTCACGGCGATTGAAGAGCGGATCCGCGGTTCCGTGCCAGCCGATGCCGATCCGGAAGCTGCTCGTGATGCGGCCATCGCTGCAGTGCGTACGGCGCTGACCGGAACCGAAGCTGAAGCCGACCAGGCCCGCCGTCAGGCGGCTCAGGCACTGTCCCAGGCACAAGGTATTCCCGTTCCTGAAGCCCAGCAGCAGATCGAGGAGTATCAAGCGCAGTTCACCGAAGCCGTAGACACGGCGCAGGCTGCTGCGACGGAGGCTGCTGACACGGCCACGAAGGCTGCCACGCGTGGTGCTCTTCTGGCAGCCGTCGTGTTGATCCTGGGTGCCTTGGCCGGATGGTTCGGTGGGCGGATGGGCGTCGTTGAGCCCGTCGTCACGGCTCGTCGCCGCACTATCTGACCCATTCGTCGATAAGAACAGGATCTTTCCCATGAAGAGTCAATCAGTTGAGACGACTTCTGTGCAAACCATCGCTCTCGCAGAGGAGCGCGCGAAGATCATCATCAACGACGTGGTCACGGGAAAGGTCACGGTCCGCGCGACGACTTCCTCTGATGTCCATCAGGAAGTTGTCGAGCTCGCAAGGACCGAGACAGTGATCGAACGAATGGCGGTGAACCGCATGCTGGAGAAGGACGAACCAACGCCCCAACCCCGCTACGAGGGCGACACGTATGTTGTTCCCGTCATTGAAGAAGTCGCAGTGACCGAAATCCGCCTTCTGGTGAAGGAGGAGCTTCATATTCGATCCATCACGTCGATCGATACCAAGAGCATCGACGTCGAACTGCGAAAACAGACTGCCACCATCGAACGAACCGGTCCCAACGCAGTGTTCGGGACCCTTACCAGGAGCAGAGAAATGTCTTTCACTGACAATATGTCCACCGAGCGCAATAACCAGCAGATCACCGCTTTCTTCGATAGCCGGGAAGAGGCCGAGAATGCCGTTCGTCGCATTGAGGCCGAAGGCCTGTCCTCTTCAAAGATCGATATCGTTGCAGGCCGTGACACGACTGCAGTGTCAACCACGACCGCTCGTGACGAGGACCGGGGCTTCTTCGAAGCCCTCGGCGATTTTTTCATGCCCGACGAGGACAAGCATACCTATGCTGAAGGCCTGAATCGCGGCGGATACCTGGTGTCGGTGCAGACCACTGCGGCCAACCGGGACCGGATCATCGACATCCTCGATGACGAGGGGACGATCGACATGGACCAACGCGAGACCGAATGGCGCAACGAAGGCTGGGATGGCGGTGCAGCGGCCCTTGCCGCACGCAGCACCGCAGGTGTTGCACCTACCGCACCTTATGATACCCCGGCTATGGGCGCCGATGAGGGCACCATCGAGGTCATGAAGGAGAACCTGCGCGTCGGGAAGCGGGAAACCGATCATGGCCGTGTGCGCATCCGGTCCTATGTTGTCGAGACCCCTGTCGAAGAGCAGGTGACGCTGCGCGATGAAACTGTCCACGTCACGCGGCGTCCTGTCGACCACGCGGTAAATCCCGGCGATGGCATCTTCGCCGAGCGAACCGTTGAGGCCACCGAGCGTCATGAAGAGGCTGTCGTGTCCAAGGAAGCCCGTGTCGTCGAGGAGATCAGCCTGGAGACGGAAGCGAGCGAACGCACCGAGACCGTCCGGGACACGCTGCGCCATACCGAAGTCGAGATCGATGACGAGCGCGTGGCTGGAGACAGCGCTGCTCGTCCCGCCAAGGATCTCTGATCAGCTGGCGATTATGTCGCACTGACTGATTGATCAGAAAATGAGAGGGGTAGCACGAGCTACCCCTCTCAACTTCAGGAAGAGCCTATTGAAAAACCCTTCGGCAATATGATCTGCACGTGAGGTGCGTATGACCTGTCCCCGTATTGAAACCTTTCCCCGCCAGCAGTGAGATGATCATCGCATATGATTTTTTAAAACGGACACAAGCGAAGCTCTGCCGTTTTAAAAGGTCATGCCGGTAATCTTTGCCATTCAGGCATTTCAGACGTGATCAGGCGCCATCATGTGCACTGCTCCAAAGCTTTAGGCTCCAGACCCATTGATTTTACGCCCTTTGCGTGATTCAGGCCGCCGCAAGGAGACCTGATCGATGAGCAACTTGTTCTGGCTGACCGAAGCGCAGATGGCGCGCCTTCGCCCGTTCTTTCCCAAGAGCCATGGCCGTCCGCGAGTGGATGACTTGCGGGTGCTAAGCGGCATTATTTTCATCAATCGCAATGGCTTGCGATGGTGCGATGCACCAAGAGAATATGGACCGGCAAAGACGCTCTACAATCGCTGGAGGCGCTGGAGTGACAACGGGGTCTTTGCACGGATCATGGTCGGCCTGGCTGCAAAGGACACCGATCCCAAGACGATCATGATCGACGCGACGTATCTGAAGGCGCACCGCACGGCTTGTAGCCTGCGTGCGAAAAAGGGGGGCGCGGTCGCCAGATCGGTCGAACGAAAGGCGGCATGAACACAAAGCTGCACGCCGTCACCGACGCGAAAGGCAGACCGATCCGGTTCTTCATGTCGGCAGGGCAGGTCAGTGATTATACCGGCGCGGCGGCGCTTCTGGACAGCCTGCCGCAGGCCGACTGGTTTCTGGCAGACCGGGGCTATGACGCTGACTGGCTTCGAAAAGCATTGCAGGACAGAGGGATAAAAGCCTGCATCCCCGGCAGGACGTCGCGCAAGAAGACCGTGAAATACGACAAGCGCCGCTACAGAAGGCGCAATCGCATCGAGATCATGTTCGGTCGTCTGAAGGACTGGAGACGTGTCGCCACACGTTACGACAGGTGCCCGGAGACCTACCTTTCCGCAATCGCATTGGCCGCAACCGTTCTGTTCTGGCTGTGATCAAGAACGAGTCCTGACGCTAGCAGGCTTGCTACTTGGGATGTAACTCGGTGCTCCAGTCATCAAACGATCGCCGTATCGTCACAAAGATGACATTCGTACCCCGTACGTCAGGACCAAATCCGGAGTATCTATGCCGCATATTCGCGCATTCAGCCTTAGCAAGTCCTTTGGTACTACAAACGTCCTGAATCAAATTGATCTGGATCTCCCTCAGGGCTCGTTTCTAGCTTTGCTGGGTCCGTCGGGCTGCGGCAAGACCACACTTTTGCGCCTGATTGCCGGGCTGGAACTGCCCGATGCGGGTGAGTTGCGGTTTAATGACCAACTGACTGCCGCGCCCGGCCATTTCGTACCGCCCGAGCGTCGCGATCTGGGCATGGTATTCCAGACCTATGCCTTGTGGCCTAATATGACGGTGCGCGGTAACATTGCCTTCGCCTTGCAGTCACGCCGCATGAAAGGGACTGAACGGCGCGCCCGCGTGGACCAGATGCTGACCGCAACGGGTCTGTTACCTTTGGCGGACCGTCGACCGCAGGATCTGTCTGGGGGTCAACGACAGCGGGTGGCGCTGGCGCGATCGCTGGCACTGCGTCCGGGGCTGCTGTTGCTGGACGAGCCTCTGGCCAATCTCGATGCGCATCTCCGCCAGCAAATGTTGGTTCAATTTCGCCAGTTGCATGCCGAAACGGGAGCGACTTTCATCCTCGTGACCCACGATCAGGACGAAGCGATGACGGTCGCCACCCATATCGCCGTGATGGACAGGGGCCAGATCCAACAGATGGGATGCCCTGAAGATCTGTATCGCCGTCCCGCAACACCGATGGTGGCGCGCTTTATCGGTCACGGTGTCACTGTGCCAGTAGAGGTGACCGGGACGCTGGATGGTATATGCGACCTGCATGTGGGAACTGCGGCACTTCGCCTGCCCGGTACAGCACAACCTGGCCCCGGCTGGCTGTGCCTGCACCGCGAAGACCTGCGTCTGTGCGACGGGCCCGGGCATATACACGCCCGCATTCTGTCGCAGAGCTTTCAGCACGGCCACTATCTGACCCACGCTCTGACCGACGCGCTGGACGACCAGATGCTCACCCTCTTAGTCGATCGCCCGCTCACCACGCACACGCCGGTTGGGCTGGAGATTACCGGCGGTTGGGTGATCGGCCGCGATGCCGATAAAACCTCGCAAGCCGGCGCACGGCGCGAGGCAGTCAATGCCTGAACTGCGCGCCATATCGGGGGTAGGCAGCAAGGGGCCCGCCTGTTTCTTACTTCAGATCGGGGATCGTAATCTGCTTCTGGACCTGGGCCGCGGGCCTGACGAAGACCGCGCGCCCGATCTGCGGGATCTACCGCCCATTGACGCGATCCTGTTCAGCCATGGTCATGCCGATCATACAGGCGGCTTGGATCTGTGGCCGGATCTGGGAGCCCCACCGTTGTTCGCCAGCCGCCCCACCATCGCGCTTGCCCGCCATCCCGGCCTGCAACAGGCGCGGCCCCTTGACGGACTGGGTCAGATCTTGGGTGTGGCCCTGCTGACCGGTCCTGCGGGCCATGCGCCGGGGGCGGTCTGGATGCGGATCGGGGGCAAGGGCGGCCTGCTGTATTCGGGGGACGCCTGTGCCGAAAGCCCGATGTTTTGTGCCGCGCCCTACCCGCCCGCAGCAGCAATGGTGATCGACGCCTCGTACGGGGTCGCGGACCAGCCGCTTTCCGTGCAGATCGAACAGATCGTGTCCCAGATCGACGGACCTGTCCTGTTGCCTTGCCCCGCAGGCGGGCGCGGACTGGAGATTGCCGCAACGCTGCTGCAGCGCGGTCTACCGGTCAGCATCTGCGCCGAGCATCGTCGTGTCGTACGGATCCTGCGCGATCACGCGGACTGGATGACGCCACAAGGTCGCAGCGCGTTGTCTCTGCTGGACCAAGCAGCCGATCTGCATGCGGACAGCCCGATTGCCGGCTCGATGATCGCCGCGGGTCCCAATGCAGAACGCGGTGTCGCGCACGCCTTGTCCGGGCGCATCCGTGACGCCGGCGGTGCGCGGATCATCTTTACCGGCCATGTTGCTGCGGGCAGTCCCGCGCAGGACCTGATCGATCAGGGCCATGCTGTCTTCAGTCGCTGGAACGTGCATCCAACCTTGTCACAGGCCAGCGAAATGGTCGCATCCGCCGCACCGCAGGTGATGTTGGCCGCGTTTTGCGCAGCCTCAGTCGCGGACGATCTGCGTGTGCGGACTGGCTGGCCTATTGCTCGGGGCGAGAGGCTGGTCTGGTGAGCCTCTTCGATCATCCCCGCTTTTATTTGCTGCGTCACGGCCAGACAGTACACAATGCCAATGACCGGATTGCGGGTGCGACCGATGCACCCCTGACAGACATGGGACGCGCACAGGCCGGGCACGTGGCGCTGACCTTGCGCGATAGACCCATCGGGCGCCTTTTTGCCTCGCCTTTGCAGCGCGCCTGGCAAACGGCCCAAGCGATCGCGGCTCTGCGCCCCGACCTGGAGATACGGCCCGCCCCCCTGCTGGCCGAACGCGACTGGGGCATTTGGGAAGGCGCGCCCCGTGCCATGCTGGACCGCGACGCCACGCCCGAGGGCGGCGAAAGCCCCGAGGCGTTTCATGATCGCATCCTGCAGGGCTGTGCAGCCATCTCCGGCCCCGCCGCGCAAGAGGCACCGCCCCTGATCGTGGCCCACTCCGGCACCATCCGCTCAGTGATGGCAGTCCTTGATCTGCCGTTTCTGCGCCCGACGAATTGCGCGCGGATTACAATCTTTCGCGATCCGCGCGGATGCTGGTGCGCCGACCCGCCCGTGGTCGTGCCCGACCCCTTTCCCCAAACTTTGAGGCTGTCATGACCCGTATCCTGATGCTGACCACCGCTTTGTCCGCCACCGCGTTTGCTGCACAGGCCCAGACCCTGACCATCTACACGTCGCAACCGCAGGAGCAGATGACCGAGGTCATCGCCGCCTTCAACAAGGATCATCCCGATATCTCGGTCGATATCTTCCGTTCGGGCACGACCGAGGTGATGGCCAAGCTGCAGGCGGAGTTCGCCGCCGGCCAAAGCCCCGCCGACGTTCTGCTGATCGCAGATGCCGTCGCGATGACCCAGCTCAAGCAGGACGACCGTCTGATGGCCTATCCCGAGGCCCCTGTGGAGGGCATCGACCCGGCCCTGCTGGACGCGGATGCTATGTTCTTTCCAACGAAGTTGATCACCACCGGTATTGTCTACAACACCGATCTGGTGGACAGCCCGCCGACCTCCTGGGCCGATCTGGCCACGCCCGAGGCGGCGGCGATGACGATCATGCCATCGCCGCTTTATTCCGGTGCAGCGGCGATCCATGTGGGCACGATGGTCCAGCAGCCTGAATTCGACTGGACCTATTTTGAAGCACTGTCGGACAATGGCGCCGTCGCAGGACAAGGCAACGGCACCGTGCTGGAGGCCGTCGCGCGGGGCGAGAAGGCGTATGGCGTATTGGTCGAATACATGGCGATGAACGCCAAGGCGCAGGGCTCCCCGGTCGATTTCGTGTTTCCGTCCGAGGGCGTGACGGCGGTGACCCAGCCTGTGGCGATCATGGCGGGCACTGACAACGCCGATGCCGCCCGTGCCTTCGTCGATTGGCAATTGTCCGAGGCGGCACAGGCCCAATCAGTCGCGCAGGGCTATTTCCCTCTGCGCGACGGCATGGCAGCGCCCGAGGGCTATCCCGACCCCGCCACGCTGACGCTGATCGGTGCCGACAATGCCCGCCTGCTGTCAGATGGAGAGGCCGTCAAGATGGAGTTCTCGGACCTCTATGGCGGCTGACCTGCACCTGCTGGGTGACCGGCGCACGGGGGATGGCGAGCGTCTGCTGGCCATCCTTCTCTGTCTCTATGTGGCGGCGATCACGCTCTGGCCCATGGGTGAGGTGCTGGTGACGGCCTTTCGTCCCGGCGATGATGGGGCGCCTTTGGGTGTTCTGCGCGACACGCTGGCCGCACGGGCAACGGGGCGGGCGTTTATGAATACGCTGACCTTGTCGCTCGCCTCCGTCGCGATCTCGGTCGTATTGGGCGGTGCACTGGCGCTGGCCGTGGGGCTGATGCGGATGCGGTTTCGGGCGGTCTTGTCCTTTTTGATTCTGATGCCGCTTATTATTCCTTCGCAGACGCTGGCTCTGTCCTGGATTGAACTGATGGGCTCGGGCTCTCCGATCCTGAGGGCCTTAGGGTTGGCGCCTGCGCAAGGTCAGGGCAATCCTCTTTATTCCCGCAGCGGTATCGCGCTGATCATGGGGATCGAGCATATGCCGCTCGTCTTCATTGCCATCCGCGCCAGCCTGAAATCCGTGCCCGCCGATCTGATCGAGGCTGCCCGCATTGCAGCAATTCCTCCCCGACGGGTGCTGATGCGGATCATTCTGCCGCTCACCTATCCATCGGCGCTGGCGGGTGCATTGCTGGCCTTTACCGCGGCTGTCGGCAATTTCGGCATACCGGCTCTTCTGGGCATTCCGGGGCGGGTGCCGATGCTGACCACACTGATCTATCAGCGGCTGAACGGCTTCGGCCCTGCGGTCGCGGGGCAGGTCGCGGTACTGGCACTGATCCTCGCCGCGCTGGCAGGGGTGGCACTGTTGCTGCGCCATCTTGCCTTGCACCGCTTGACCCTGCGCATCGAGGCAGGCCGGGTATTCACCCCCGCGCATCGCGCGCCGCTATGGGCGCAGGGGGCGCTCTGGATGGTGGTCCTTGTCATCGCGCTCCTGCCGCTGGCTGCGTTGACTCTGACCTCATTGACCCCGGCGATCGGTGTGCCCTTTTCAATACAGGTGGCAAGCCTGGATCAATATGTCCGGGTGTGGTCCAACCCGGCCGTGAGCCGGGCGTTCTTGAACTCATTGACCTTATCAGGTCTGGCGGCTGTGATCTGCGTCGGCGTGGCGCTGCCGCTGGCCTATCTGCTGACGCGCCGGCCCAGCCCTGCCGCCACCCTGTTGGACTTGTCTGCCGAGGTGCCTTGGGTCGTGCCCGGCACGGTCGTTGCGTTGGCGATGATCCTGGCCTTTCTGCCACCGCTCCCCCTGATCGGGATTTCGCTCTACGGCACTTCGGCCATCATCCTGATCTCTTATCTGGCCCGGTTTCTCCCCTTGGCGCTCCGCCCGGTCGTGGCTGCGGCCCAGAACGGGGATCCGGGACTGGAGGAAGCCGCCCGCATCGCAGGTATCGGTTTGGGGGGGCGGATAGTGCGAATTTTTATGCCCTCGGTCACGCCAGCGGCCACGGCAGGGGCGGTGCTGATTCTAATGACGGCGATGAACGAGTTGACGCTGTCCGCCCTCCTGTGGTCCTCAGGGCACGAGACGATCGGCGTAATGGTTTTTTCGCTGCAATATGAAGGTAACTCAACCGCCGCGGCGGCAGTTTCGGTTTTGTCCACGTTACTCTTGTTTACATTATGTATGTTTGCGGAGCTGATAATCGGACGCACCGGCTCGTCAACTCTTCCATGGCGCGGCTAGATATCTGACTTTGATTTTTGGGTAAGCGCGACGCGGCCCC